>JAVJVK010000015.1 GCA_040221175.1 Phycisphaerales bacterium | reverse complement strand
GTCGGGCGGCAACACGCAGTTCGGCCTCGAGAACGGCGCGGACATCTCGACCAACGTCGTGCTGAACGCACCCATCGGCGGATTCCTCGACTGGGCGCAAATCCGACGCGTCGACGCGAGCGGCGACACGCCGACCATCCGTGGCGACATCTCCGGACGCGGCGAGATCATCAACAGCTATGACCTTGCCGGCCGCCTGTCGCCGGGCCTGCCCGACCGGTCGGTCGATCGCCTCGTCACCAATGGCGGGCAGATCAGGCTCGCGAGCACGACGGTGGTCGACATCGATGCGGCCGGTGCGAGCGACGGCGAATTCGACCGCATCTCCGGGAGCAGTTCCTTCGTCCTCGACGGCGCCCTCGACGTCGACTTCGTCGACGGCTACGTCCCCGAGCCGCGCGACCAGTTCGAGGTCATCACCGGGTCGGCCATTGATGGTTTCTTTAGCGACATCGACATCGAGCCGGTGGGCGCCATCGGCCCGGCCCACATCGTGTATACGGGAAACTCGGTGATCATCGTCATCTGCGCCGCCGACCGCGACGCAGATGGGGAACTGACGGTGTTCGACTTCCTCGCCTTCCAGAACCTCTTCGCCGCCGGCGACTTGCGAGCGGATCTGGATCAGGATGGTCAGCTCACGATCTTCGATTTCCTGGTCTTCCAGAACAGGTTCTCCGCCGGCTGCCCCTGATCGCGATCGTCTCTCCTCTTTCTTCCCCGAGCCCCGCCCGCACCGCGCGACCAGAGGGAGGCCGCGGACCGTGGGCGGGGCTTCTTACAGCTCCCGATACTTATCGATCGTCTCGCGCACCCCATGCGGGTCGCGAACGTCCTTCATGGTGATCTCGATGCCCGATTGGCCCGAGCTGGAGATCTCCATGATGCCCACGTTGAACACGCGGTCGACGAAGCTCTGCTTCACCGCGATGTTGCGGATGTTATCGTGCAGCACCTCGCTGGTGGCGCGGCTGAACAGCCCGTGGCTCTCGGTCGTCCGCTTGGTGGTGATGTCCAGGCAGGCGCTCATGGTCTTGAGGAACCACACCAGCATCGTGATGGCAGCCGCAACGAAGACCAGCAGGCAGACGATCAGCCAGAAGGTATCACCCGGCCACAGCGGCGCCTTTCGAAACGCCGCCCAGAGGGCGAGCACGCCCGCCGAGGTCATCAGTAGGACCAGGCCGATGAAGGAGAAGGGCCTTGCCCGGAACATCGCCGGCCGCAGCCGCAGCACCCGGACCTCGGGGCCGAACTCACTGGGCAGCCCGGCCGCGGCAGCGCGGTCGACGCGCTCGGATGTGTCCGCCGACGGCGCGTCGGGCTTGTCAACCCGGGACGTCCCAGCGCTGGGCGCTTGGGGCTTGGGTGCGTCGGTCTTCGAGTCGTCGGGCCTGTGTTCGTCCATCGCGATCCCCCTGCGGCCGGTGCATGGCGTGCCGGACGCAGTGTAGGGGCCGCACGGCGTCGGTCGGCCCTCCGTCGCTACCGCCCGAGGAACTCGCCGACCACCCGCAACGGCTCGATGTTGTCGCAGGTGATCTTGATGGCCGACATGATGGGCACGGCCAGGAAGATGCCCGGGATGCCCCACATCCAGCCCCAGACGATGAGCGACACGAAGATGACCACCGGGTTGAGCACCAGCCGCTTGCCCAGGATCATGGGAGTGAGGAAGCTGCCCTCGATGGTCGTCAGCGTGTAGTAGACCGCCGGCACGAGCAGGATGTAGCCCACGTTGTCGAAGTTGGCCGCCGCCACCACCGCCACCGCCAGCACGCCGATGATCGCCCCGCCAAAGGGAATGAAGTTCAGCAGGGCCGCGGCGATGCCCCACAGGAGCGGATTGGGTACGCCCAGCAGCCACATGGCGGTTCCGATCGCGACGCCCAGGCCAGCGTTGATGAGCGTGATGGTCAGGAAGTAGATGGCGATGTCGCTCTGGACCTGGTGCACGACCTCGACGGCCAGCTTCTTGTTGGCGAACTTGGGAATCACGCGCACGAGCTTGACCAGGAACAGGTCGTCGGCCGCCAGCAGGAAGTACAGCAGGCCCAGCGTCAGGAAGGCGTTGGCGCCGATGTACCACGTCTGCCCAAGCAGGAAGGGCGTGATGGTCGCCTCGCGGACGCGCACGTCAACGGCATCCTCGTCGCCGTTGTCGTTGGCCATGGCCTCGACCTGCTCGCTGGCCTCGCGCAACCCTTCGACGCGTTCTTTCAGCCCGCGGAACTTGCGCTCCATCTCGCGCATCTCTTGAGGCATGTCCTGCAGCCACGTCGTGGCTGGCGTGCTCAGGTAGTACGCGGCAAGGCCGAAGACGCCAACCAGCGTCGCCAGCACGATGGCGGCCCCAACGCCCGATGGAATGTGCAACTCGTATCGAAGCCAGCGCACGACGTGCCCGAGCATGACCGCCAGCAGGATCGCCAGGACCATGGGCACCAGGACCGGCTTGGCCGCGTAGATCACCGCGAGCAGGGCGAGCACGAACAGGCCCGTGAGCATGAACGAACGCACGTCCATCGGGCCGGCCAGCAGCTTGCCGAGCTTGGTGATGTCCGGGCTGGCCTGCGGCTGATCGCCGCCGGCGCCTTCGCCCTCATGCTTGCTCTCGATTTCTTCCTTGCTCACCGTGCCGGCGCTCCTGCGGGGTCGCTCGCAGGATAGGGAAGCCGTTACTGGCCCCGCGCGCCCGTGGCTCGATCCGCCGCGCGCCGACCAGCGCCCGGAAAGTCGGTAAACAGCCCCGCGACCCCGTATTCATGGAAGAAACGGGCCATCGCCGCTGGCTCGTCCTTGAACGTATAGGGATACAACATGAGCCCGAATTCACGCGACTTGGCCAGCAAAGGCAACCGCGTGCGCGTTTCGTCGTCCTCCAGCAGCGCGCGGTTCGGGCCCAGGCCATGGCAGAAAGCGGCCGCGCGCTCGAGCTCGTCCTCGCTCGGTTCCTCGCTCACCAGCCACACCAACCTGAGCAAGCAGCCCACATCATCGAGTCGCTCGAGCGCGTCGAGATCGAAGCACTGGATGATCGCCAGGTCGTCTTCAGCCGAGTAGCCATGGACGACGAGCGTGGTCCACACTTGCAACTCGACATGGTGACCATGCTGGCGATGGAACTCGGGCCGCTTGGGCTCGGGAATCACGCCCACGCGGGCGCGCCCGTCCTCGCCGCCGATGGCGTTCAGCCGCTCGACCAAACGCAGGAACTCCTCGAACGTCGGCACCGCCCCGCCGACGGCGCCGCCCGCGCCCGCGTACGTCACCCGCAGCGTGCGCACCTCGTCGAGCGTGAAGTCGATCCAGTACCACTTGCCATCCTCACGGGCGCGATCCGGGAATCGCTCGGCCACATCGGTCACCCGCTCCATGTTCACGTCGTGCGCGCAGATCGGCACGCCGTCCTTCGTAAGCACGACGTCGGGCTCGAGGTAGTCCGCCCCCATCGACCACGCGAGCGTGTACGCGGCCAGCGTGTGTTCGGGCAGATGGCCCGAGGCGCCGCGGTGGGCCAGGACGAGGGGCTTGTCGAGCAAGCGGTCCTCAGCACCGGGCGCAAGGCCGAGGCAAGACAGGGCGACGAACGCGATCAGGATGGTGGTGGCAAGAGAACGCATCGGCCAGCATAGAACGCCTGCGCACGCCGCTGGCCGTCTTCACGAAATCGTAAACCAGAGCACCGCCCCCACCGCCAGCCACACGAACGCGAGGATCGCCAGCACGCCCAGCACGCGCTGGATCACGCCCGGGCTGCCGTGGTCGTGGCCGCCGCCGTCCTCGTCCTTGCCCCGCCGGCCCAGCCAGAGCAGCACGCCGGTTACACCCACGAAGGCGATGTTCAGGAAGAGCGTGTAGTCGATCTTGAACCGCTCGCCGGGCTCGGTCTGCGTGGCCTTGGCGCTCTCGGGGCTGGGGAGCATGTCGAAGGCCGCCAGCCCCCAGTGCATCGCCAGGGCCGCCACCACCAGCGACGCCAGGAACACGCCCAGGATGTACGCGGCCATCTTCCACCCGAAGTAGCTCGCGCTGATCCGCAGCATCGGGAACACGACGAGGTCAGAGAAGATGAACGCCATCACGCCCGCGAAGCTGACGCCCGAGCCGAAGAGGATCGCCGCCAGCGGGATGTTGCCCATCGACCCGATGAAGGTAAAGAACGCCGCGACCGGCCCGATCAGCGTGTGCAATATCGTCTGCCACCACGTGGGCCCGCCCTCGCTGCCGCTGCCTACGAAGAGCGCCTCGAAGAACGCCGGCGGCACGAACGCGGCGATAACGCCCGCCACCGTGAAGCCCACCGCCACGTCCTTCCACACCATCAGCCACTCGGCCTGGTACTGCCGGCCGACCCTCGACCAGCCCTGGCGGCTGGTGATCATCGTCTTCCAATCGGGCGGGTCTTCCTCCTCGTCATCGGCCGACGACGCCTTCGCGTGCTCGCGCGCCGCCTCCACGAGCTTCTTTGGCGCCGTCCAGCGCACCAGCAGCCACATCGTGCCGATCAGGATGAGTCCACCGAGATACTCGCCCACCACGAACTGCCACGCCAAGAAGATAAAGATCAGGATGCCAAGCTCGATCACCAGGTTGGTCGAGGCCAGCAGAAAAGCCAGCGCCGGCGCCAGCCCCGCGCCCTTCTGGAAGAGCGCCCGCGTGGCGCTCAGCGCCGCGAAGCTGCACGAGCTGGAGACAAAGCCAAAGAACGTCGCCAGCGCCATCGAGCGCGGGCCGGCCGTGCCCATCGTCCGCCGCATGCGCTCGTGCGTCACGAACACCTGGATCATCGAGCTGATGCAGTAGCCCAGGCAAAACGCCCAAAGGGCCATCCAGAAGAAGCCCAGCGTCGTCATCGCGGCGTCGGCCCACGATTGGAAGAAGCCGGATTCGAGCAGGCCGTCCATTGGCCCAGTCTACAACCCGCCCACGGCCGCGCGCAGCGCGTGAGAGAACGTTTAGAACTGCTTCAAGAACCTGAGGTCGTTCTCGAACAACATCCGGATATCCGGAATCCCGTACTTGCCCATCGCCAGCCGCTCGATGCCGAAGCCCCAGGCGAAGCCGCTCCAGCGTTCCGGGTCGATGCCGCACGCCTGGAGCACGTTGGGGTCGACCATGCCGCAGCCGCCCAGCTCGATCCACCTGGGCTCGTCGCCGGGGCGCAGGGCAATCATCATGTCGAACTCGGCGCTGGGCTCGGTGAACGGGAAGAAGCTTGGCCGCAGGCGGATCTGGGCGCCGGTGCCGAAGTACGCCTCGGCGAACTGGAGCAGCGTCGTCTTGAGGTCCACCATCGACACGCCCTCGTCGATGTACAAACCTTCCAACTGGTGAAACATGAACGTGTGCGTCGCGTCGACCGTGTCGGGCCGGTACACGCGGCCGGGGCTGATGACCTTCAAGGGTGGCCCCCAGCCTTCCTTCACCGCGCGCTCCATCGTGCGGATCTGCACCGTCGAGGTCTGGCTGCGCAGCATGCGCGGCCGCTCGGTCTTCGATGGATCATCAACGTAGAAGTTGTCGATCGGGTCGCGGGCCGGGTGGTCGGCGGGGATGTTGAGCTTCACGAAATTATGCTCGTCGTCCTCCAGTTCGGGCCCGCTGGCCACCGCGAAGCCCAGCCGCGCGCACACCTCCACCAGTTCGGCCCGCACCCGCATCAGGATGTGCCGCCGCCCCTGGGCGCTGGCCGTGTGCAGGCCCGGCTCGGTGAGATCCACGATCGCACCACCGGCGCTCCCACCGCCCGAGAGTGCCGCCTTGCGGCCCTCGAACGCGTCCTCCAGCGCCGTCTTCACCGCGTTGGCCTTCTGGCCCGCGGCGGGCTTGTCCTCCTTTGGCACGTCCTTCATGCCCGCCATCGCCGCCTTGAGCCGGCCCTTGGAGCCCAGGAACGCCACCCGCCAGGCCTCGAGCGCCGCGGCGTCGCCCACGGCGTCGAGTTCGGCCAGGCCGTCGGCCTGGAGGGCGTCCATGGAGGCGAGGAAGTCGGTGCCGGCCTGGGGGCTGTCGGGTGTCTGGCTCATGGGTGGACAGGGTAGGGGCCCGCCCGCCGGCCGCCCCGGTGAACCCGCCAGGCCCGCCGGGCCCGATGCCACGCGCACGCGGCGAGCCTCATGGCGTGCCGTGAGCAATGGACGGCGTACCGAGAGCGACGGATGGCGTGCCAGGAGCGGCTGACGGCGTACCGAGAGCGACGGACGGTGTGCCGGGAGCAGCTGACGGCGTACCGAGAGCGACGGACGGCACGCCGTGAGCGGCTGACGGCGTGCCGAAAATGACTTTCTGCACGCCGGAAACTCTGCTAGGGGGCGCCAGGGCGGTTTCTCTATCGGACGGGGCCCCGCGGGCGTTCTCGGACGGCGGGCGCCATCATCACGATTCTGCCGCGCAACCGGCAATCTCCGTTGACACGCCTGCCGTTTTCCTGTATCTTGTTCTCGGGCCCGGTGAACGTCCGGGCCGTGGGGGTACATCCATGCATCGAAGCACCATCGTCGGGCGCGGCCGCAGGGCCGCGCTTTCTTTGTCCATTGGCATGTGGGCAACCTGCCAGTCGGCGGCCCTCGCCCAGACCTGCGATCCCACCGACCTCTTGGCACCCGAGGTGCGATACAACGCGGGCGATGCGCCCAACGCCGTGGCGATGGGCGACCTGGACGGCGACGGCGACGCCGACCTGGCCGTGGCCAACGACAGCGCCGGCGGCACCGCCAGCGTGTTGCTGGGCAGCGGCGACGGAACCTTCCAGCCCCGCCAGGACTTCGCCACCGGCTCCGGTCCCAGGTCCGTGGCGATGGGCGACCTCGACGGCGACGGCACGCCCGACGTGGCCGTGGCGAACTTCAACTCGAGCACCGTCAGCGTGCTGCTGGGCAACGGCGACGGCACCTTCCAGCCCCGCCAGGACTTCGCCACCGGCATGGAACCCAACTCCGTGGCGATGGGCGACCTCGACGGCGATGGCGCGCTCGACCTGGCCGTGGGAAACTTCAACGCCAGCACCGTCAGCGTGCTGCTGGGGAACGGCGACGGCACCTTCCAGCCCCGCCAGGACTACGCCACCGGCGGCCGTCCCCTCTCGGTGGCGATGGGCGACCTCGACGGCGACGGCGCCCTCGACCTCGCCGTCGCGAACTTCAACGCCGCCACCGTCAGCGTGCTGCTGAACAACGGCGACGGCACCTACGAGACCCGCCAGGACTACGCCACCGGCCGCTTTCCCAGAACCGTGGTGATCGGCGACCTCGACGGCGACGGCACGCCCGATCTCGCCGCCGCGAACGGCGGCTCCGACAGCGTCAGCGTCCTGCTTGGCAACGGCGACGGCACCTTCCAGGAACGCCAGGACTTCGCCGCCGGCAGCAATCCCAGGTCCGTGGCGATCGGCGACCTCGACGGCGACGGCACGCCCGATCTCGCCGTCGCGAACGGCGACTCGGACACCGTCAGCGTGCTGCCGGGCAACGGCGACGGCACCTTCCCCGCACGCTACGACTTCCCCACCGACAGCCGTCCCAACTCCGTGGTGATCGGCGACCTCGACGGCGACCAAACGCCCGATGTCGCCACCGCGAACGTGTTCTCCGACACCGTCAGCGTGCTGCTCAACCAGTGCGGCCCCGCCGCCTGCCGAGCCGACCTGGACGGCGACGGCGCGCTGACCATCTTCGATTTCCTCACGTTCCAGAACCTCTTCGACGCGATGGACCCCGCTGCCGACTTCGACGGCGATGGCGACCTCACGATCTTCGACTTCCTCGCGTTCCAGAACGCGTTCGACGCGGGCTGCCCCTAGCCGGCTGGCTCACGCGCCAACAACGGCGTTGCGCAGCACGCCCAGCCCCTCGATCTCCACCTCCACCACGTCGCCCGGGCGCAGGTACCTCGGCGGCGTGCGCGCGGCGCCCACGCCGCTGGGGGTGCCCGTCAGGATCACCGTGCCCGCCGGCAGCGTCGCGCCCTGGCTCAGGCGGCTGATGGTGTCGGCCACGACGTAGATCATGTCGCTCGTCGAGGCGTACTGCACGACCTGGCCGTTGAGCCGGGTGGTCAGCGTCAGGTTCGCCGGGTCGATGCCGCTGGCGGGCGTCACGCGCGGGCCCAGCGGGCAGAAGGTGTCGAAGCTCTTGCCGCGCACGAACTGGCCCCCGCCACCGTGCTTCTGCCACCAGCGGGCCGAGACGTCGTTGGCGCAGCAATACCCCAGCACGTGGTCGAGGGCCCCTTCCACGGACACGTCACGCGCCGGCGTGCCGATCACGACGGCCAGCTCGCCCTCGTAGTCCACCTGGTCGCCGCCCCCATCCAGCGTCGTCGCCTCGTCAACGCAGCAGGCGGGGATGGCGATCTCGTCCTCGTGCAGGATGACCGAGGCGGGGCTCTTGGCGAACACGGTCGGGTGGTCGGCGTCGCCAACGGCCTTCGTGGCGGCGGCGGCCGAGGCCATCTCCCTGGCGTGCTCGCCGTAGTTTCGGCCAATGCACAGGATCCAACGCAGGGGCAGCGGGCCCGACCCGGTCAGGACGGATGCGCCCAGTTCGTCGCGCAGCAGTTCCATGACGCAGAACGTAGGCCCGGCCGCGCACGGGCGCGAACGGGGCCGACCAACCTCTTTGGGGGTATCTCGGGCCGGCGCGCAAGACCGGCGCACCCGCCTGGGTGCGCCGGAACGACCCGCTGCCCGCCGGCGCTCCTTGGGTCGCCGGGCGTGGCAGCGTGGAGAGAGAGAACCGGAACGCGATCAGTTGGGCAGGATCACCGAGTCGATCACGTGGATCACGCCGTTGCTGGCCTCGATGTCGCTGTTGACCACGCCCGCACCGTCGATGGTCAGGCGGCCGTCGCTGATGCCCACGCGGACGGCGTCGCCCTGGAGCGTCTGGGCCCGCTGGGCGCCCACGGCGTCGCGCGCGTACACGCGGCCGGGCACGACGTGGTAGGTCAGGATCTGACGCAGCGTGTCGCGGTTCTCCGGACGCAGCAGTTCCTCGAGCGTGCCCTGGGGCAGCTTGTTGAACGCCGCATCGGTAGGCGCGAACACCGTCAGGGCGTCGTCGCCGGTCAGGGCGCCCGTCAGGCCCGCGGCCTCGACGGCCTTGGCGAGGATCGAGAAGCGGCCGTCGCCGGTGGCGATCTGAGCCAGGTTCTTGCTCTCGGGCATGATGACGCTGTCGATCACGTGGATCACGCCGTTGCTGGCCGCCACGTCGGTGGCGATGATGCGGGCGCCATCGACGAACGCGCCGCGGTTGTTCTGCGAGAAATCGATCCGCTGGCCGTTGAGCGTCGTCGCGTCGTTGCGGCTGAGGACCTTGTCGGCGGGCAGCTCGCCGCTGACCACGTGGTAGGTCAGGATGCTGACGAGCTTCTGCTTGTTCTCCGGCTTGAGCAGGTCGTTGATGGTGCCCTGGCCCAGCTTGGCGAAGGCCTCGTCGGTGGGCGCGAACACCGTCAGCGGACCGCTGCTGCTGAGCGCCTCGGCCAGGCCGGCGGCCTTGGCGGCGGCCAGCAGCGTCTCGAACTGGCCGGCCTCGGAGGCGACCTGCACGATGGTGCCGTCGGCGCCGTTGCCACGGTTGCCCATCTGGGCGTGGTCGTCCAGCGAGACCATGGTGACGGCGGTGGCCTCGCCGTCCTTGTCGCCCCAGCCGCAGGCAGCCTGCGTGCTCATGGTGCAGGCGCTCTGGCAGCCGTCCTTGTCCTTGTTCGTGGTGGTCGAGGTGCCGGTAAGGGCCATGGCGGCGGTGGCCAGGCCGGCCACGGCGGCAATGGTCAGGGCGGTGGTCTTGCGAGTCATGGTTCGTGTCCTCCTTCGGGGGAACGTGTTTCGGTGGCTCGGCCCGCTCTCGGGCGTTGCCGGATGAATCGTCAACGCCACGGATTGCCGATTCATCCCTGCCCGTCGCAGGCCTCACGGGCCCACGAATCGACGGTTTGCGTTCGCCAACGGCTCTAGCGCTGCGCCACGCGGGTTTTGACCAATCGACGCATCAGGAGGTTCCGCATCGCGGATCGTGGCGTCTCCCCCGGCACGCAGGGGCAAATCGGGCCCCCACTATTTTGCGATTTTCATGACAGGAGGTCGGCTCAGCGGGCCGTCGCATTCGCGCGGGCCTTCCCGGGGCAAGCTATACTCCCCTTCGCGCCCGGCTTCGGGGCGGGCGCGCACCCACCAATTCTGGCTCGCACGACAGGTCTCTCGGAGTTCGATCCATGGCCGACACCGCACAAGCGGACATCTTGAAGGACTACACCGTCACCGACAGCGGCCCCAGCCGCAAGCGCCTGGAGATCGAGGTCGCCGCCGACACCGTCGACGAGCGCCTGCGCACGTCGGTGGACACCATCCTGGAAGAGGCCGAGCTGCCCGGCTTCCGCCGCGGCCGCGTACCCAAGGCGCTGGTCGAGAAGCGCTTCGGCTCCAACATCAGGAACGAGGCCCGCAACCAGATCGTGGCCGAGGCCTACCAGCAGGCCATCGAGAAGAGCGGCCTGAAGGTCATCGGCGACCCCTTCGGCGCCCAGCTCAAGGACATCGAACTCGAGGCCGGCAAGCCGCTCAAGTTCGGCCTTGACGTCGAGGTCCAGCCCGAGTTCGACCTGCCCAAGCTCGAGGGCCTGGAGCTCAAGCGACCCCAGCTGGAGGTCAGCGACGAGCGCGTGGACGAAGAGCTCACCAAGATCTGCCTGAACGAGGGCACGCTGGAGAGCCACGACGCCAGCGAGAAGGGCGACTACCTGACCGGCAACGCCAGGATGGTCGATGCCGACGGCGCCGAGCACTACAACATCGAGGGCGCCGTCGTCCAGACGCCCCCCGACGGCGGCCAGGGCATGATCCTGGGCGTGGTCGTCGAAGACCTGGGCAAGCAGCTGGGCCTGCCCAAGGTGGGCGACACGGCCACCATCAAGACCAAGGGCCCCGAGCAGCACGAGGTCGAGGCCCTGCGCGGCAAGGACCTGACCATCACCTTCGAGGTCACCGCGATCGACAAGATCGTGCCCCTGGACCGGGCCGAACTGGTCAGCCGCTTCGGCCTGGAAAACGAGGACGAGCTCAAGAGCCGCCTGCGCGAGCGCCTGGACCAGCGGACGAAGATCCAGCAGACCACCGCCCTGCGTCAGCAGGTCGCCAAGCACCTGCTGGAGAACACCGACTTCGAGCTGCCCGAGCGCCTGACGGCCCAGCAGGCCGGCCGCGCCATGGAGCGCCGCCGCATGGAGCTCATGTACCGCGGCATGGACGAGGGCGAGATCGAGAACCACGTCGCCCAGCTGCGGGCCGCCTCGGCCGCCGAGGCCCGGCAGAACCTCAAGCTGTTCTTCATCCTCAACCGCGTGGCCGAGGAGATGGACGTGCAGGTCTCCGAGAACGAGGCCCGCCAGCGCGTGGCCGAGATGGCCTTCGAGCGCGGCGCCCGCCCCGAGCAGTTCTTCCAGGAACTGGTCCAGAGCGGCCGCATCCAGAGCATCTTCCTCCAGATCCGCGAGCACAAGACCCTCGACGCCATCATCGAGAAATCGACCGTCAAGGACGTCAAGCCCGAAGAACTCCAGGGCGACCTGGGCGAGGGCGTCGAAGCCACCGCCTGACCCGATCGAAGGCACGACTGAATCACACGCCGCGGGGCGGGCCGGAGCAACCTCCGATCCGCCCCGCGGCGTTCGTTCGCGGCCATCGAGCGGGCCGCGGGCCCCTTCGGCCTTGACCGCCCGCCCCGGCCGGCCAAGCATGAGCATGGCCACGCACACGATCACCTCCCCCGCCGCGAACGCCACCCCCTCCAACTCAACCGACGGCAAGCCCGTGCCAACGCCCGAAGCCAAGGTCGTACTCGACGGCATCACGTACGACGACGTGCTGCTGCTGCCGCGCGCCAGCGAGGTGTTGCCCGCCGGAGCCGATACGTCCAGCCAACTCACCCGGGGCATCCGCATCCGCGTGCCGATCGTGAGCGCCCCGATGGACACCGTGACCGAGGCGCCCCTTGCCATCGCCCTGGCGCTCGAGGGCGGCATCGGCGTGATCCACAAGAACCTGAGCATCGAGGAGCAGGCCCGCCAGGTCGTGCAGGTCAAGCGCAGCGCCAACGGCGTCATCACCGACCCCATCACGCTCGGCCCAAACGACACCGTCGGGCGCGCTCGCGAACTCATGGCCCAGTACAACGTCTCGGGCTTCCCGGTCACCGAGGACGGCAGCGACGACCTGCGCAGCAAGGGCAAGATCCTGGGCATCCTGACCCGGCGCGACCTCAAGTTCGTCGAGGACCTCTCGACCACCGTCTCCCAGGTCATGACCAGCGACCCGCTGGTGACCGCGCCCGCCGGCACCACGCTGAAGGAAGCCGAGGGCATCCTCAACCAGAACAAGGTCGAGAAGCTCATCCTCGTCGACGAGAACAACCACCTGGCCGGCCTGGTCACGATGCGCGACATCGAGCGGCTCAGCCGATACCCCGACGCCAGCACCGATTCGCTTGGCCGCCTGCTCTGCGGTGCCGCGGTGGGGGTGCTGCAGTTCGATCGCGTCGAAGCGCTCATCGAGGCGGGCGTAGACGTCATCGTCGTCGACACCGCCCACGGCCACAGCAAGAACGTGCTGGAGACCGTCAAGAAGATCAAGGCCGCCCACGACATCCAGGTCATCGCCGGAAACGTGGCCACCGCCGACGGCGCCCGCGACCTGGCGCTGGCGGGCGTCGACGCGGTGAAGGTCGGCATCGGTCCGGGCAGCATCTGCACCACCCGCGTGGTGACCGGCGTGGGCGTGCCGCAGATCTCGGCCATCTTCGAGGGGCTCCGCGGCGTGGCCCAGGCCGATCCCAAGAACCCCGTGCCCGTCATCGCCGACGGCGGCATCCGCATGTCGGGCGACATCGCCAAGGCCATCGCCGCAGGCGCCAGCACGGTCATGCTGGGCGGGCTGCTCGCGGGGCTCGACGAGAGCCCGGGCGAATTGGTCATCTCCGGCGGGCGGCGGTACAAGAGCTACCGCGGCATGGGTAGCGAGGGCGCCATGAACCGCGGCAGTGCCGACCGATATGGGCAGGCCGACAAGTACGACACCTCGGGCCGACCGAAGCAGAAGTTCGTGCCCGAGGGCGTGGAGGGGCTCGTGCCCTACCGCGGCCCCTTGGCCGAGTTCGTCTACCAGCTCGTCGGCGGCCTCCGCGCCGCCATGGGCTACACCGGCTGCCCGACGATCGAGGCGTTCAGGAGCGACGCCCGCTTCTGCCGGGTTACCGCCGCCAGCATGGTCGAGAGCCATCCACACGATATCCGAATCACCAAGGAAAGCCCGAACTACACGATCGAAGGGCGCAGCGAGGGGCACTGACGAGCCGCTTTGCGCCGTCCCGTTCAATCGGGCTTGCATCCTCCCTGGATTTCGACCATACTACCACGCGAGACACCGCCGATTCGGGGCGGGCTGATGGTCAAGGTCCGTCGATGTCCCGGCGGCGCTCGGCCGACCCAAGAAGGGGGATCCTCCATGCAGCGTTGCGACCTCGGCGTTCTTGCCTTGGCCCTGGGCCTGACGACCACGGCCGTGTCATTTGGACAGGCCCAGCCGGATGCAACAGCCATCCTCCGCTCGATGGCCGAGTACCACGGCTCGGTGCAGCAGGCCGAATTCGCCTGCACCATCGAGCTCCAGATGGTTGGCACCGGCGCCGAGTCCCGTTACTGGGTGTATTACGAGGGCACGGTCGCCAAGCCCGGCCGCCTGGTGCTGCGTCACGCGGGCGCGATGCCGACGGCCTCGCTCTATGCGGGCCCCGACCAGACGATCGTCCACGGCGTCGAACACAACAGCTACGTGACTGGCGAAGGCGTCGACGACGTGCTGGAGGCGTTCACGCAGCACGACGCGACGTGGATCGACTGGCAATGGCGCATGCTGGTGGGCCCGGGCCTGAAGACCGTCGTCGCGAACGATCCGATGGCGTTGCTCGAAGAAACGCTCGAGACCGCCGAGTTCATTGGTGTCGACGAGATCGACAAGCAACCGGCCAACCACGTACGCATCGAGGGCGGCGGCGTTGCGTTCGACATGTGGATCGCCGCCCAAGGCGAGCCGCGCCTGCTCAAGGCCCAGTACCCGCTGCCGCAGAGCTGGATCGATGCCGGCTGGCTGCCCGAGAGCAAGGGCTACTCGACCGTATTCACGAGTTGGGCCACGCCCGAGACGATCGCCGACGAGCGACTGGCCTTCACGCCCCCCGACGATGCGCGCGAAGCCAAGACCATCGCCGGCGCGTTCTTCGGGGCCGACTACGACGACATGGGCGACTTTGACATGGAGGGCTGGGAAGAACCCCAGACCGCCTCGCTCGTCGGCACGAAGGCGCCCGCCTTCGAGCTTGCCACCACCGGCGGCGGCACGATGTCGCTGGAAGACGCGCTGGCGAACAACAAGGTCGTCGTGCTCGACTTCTGGGCGACCTGGTGCCCGCCCTGCCGAGAGGGACTGCCGGTGCTCGACAAGGTCGCCACGAAGTATGCCGAGCAAGGCGTCATGATCTACGCGGTCAACGTGCAGGAGAGCGAGGAGGTTGCCGCGCGATTCATGGAGCAGCAGAAGCTCTCGCTTCCCGTCGCGCTGGACGCCGACGGCGCCGTCAGCGAGGCATACCAGGTAAGCGGCATTCCGCAGACTGTCGTCATCGACGCCGACGGCACCATCCGCGCCGTCCACGTGGGCTTCTCGCCTTCGCTGACAGAGGACATCTCGGCCGAGATCGAGGCTTCCATCGCCGGCGAGCCCGTGCCCGAGCCCAACGAGCGCCGCGGGGCCGAAGCACTCCCCGAGGCCGAGAACATGTCCCAGGCATGGGCGGTGCGCGGCACGTGGAACTCCGTCACCGTCGATCGCGGCGACCTGCTGGCCGCCGGCTTCTCCGGCGTTGCGCGCATGACGCCCGACGGCGAAATGAAGGATCGGATCACAAACCGTTCCCTGGGCTCCACGGTGCGGACCATGCGTCTGGCCGGGGGCGAACGCGGCTACGTCGTCTTCACCACCTGGGGCGAGCCGCCAACGCTGCTGGACGAAAGCGGCGCGGTGCAATGGTCGGTCCCCAGGGGCCAGGGGCCCAACGACGCGTGGCCGGCCGATCTGGACGGCGACGGCATCGACGAACTCATCGTCGGCTACAACGGCAACACGGGCATCCGGGCCTACGACGCCGCCGGCGAGCAGATCTGGAGCAACCAGAACTCGGGCAACATCTGGCACGTGACGGCGCTCGATCTCGATATGGACGGAACGGTCGAGGCCATCTCCACCTCCGCGGGCGGCACCGTGCACGTCTACGACGGCAGGACCGGCCGCCAGAGCCGGCTGCTGTGGTCGGGCGACTACGCCAACCTGGTTCGACCCGCGTTCCGAAATGGCGAGCCCATCGTGCTGCTGGGCACGGGCGGCTTCCAGGGCGAGGCGGTCATCATCGCCGTCGACGCCCGGGGCAAGGAGATCTGGCGTCGAGGCGTCGCGGGCGAGGGTCCGGCCGGCGACATCGTCGCCGCGGCGAGCCGGTCATGGGCGGCCGCGGTCTTCCACGGTGGGCTGGTGTGCGTGCTCGACCTCGAAGACGGCCGAATCATCGCGCACACCGAGGTGGGCGGCAATCGCCCGGGCATCGCTTGGCACGAGACCGAAGCCGGCCCCGTGCTTCTGGTCGCCAATGGTCAGGAGCTCAAGGCACTGGCCATCGACGAGCCCTCGACGAAGTAGGCAAACACACAGGAGCCTGGCATGACCCCGACCCACACCATCCTCGTCGCCGTGCTGGCCATCATCGCGACAGGCTGCATCCTGGGCCTTGGCGCGAGCCCCGCGCCGGGGCAGGCCGCACCGGCCAACGCCCCCGTCGAGGTCGCCCTGCCCGAAACCCACCACGGCGCGTGGGCGGGCCCCAATCGACTGTGGATGGTCGACCCCGATAAGCCCGATCGCGGCGACGGCACGCTGGACGTGGCGGCCAAGACCGTCCGCTATACCTGGACGCGTGGCGACACGCAGCACCAAGGCGTCATCCAACTGGCCGGCCAGCCAGCCGCGCTGCGCTGCGACTGGACCGATGACTTCCACGCCGCCAGCGGCATGACGCTGCACGGCTATCAACGCGAGGGCGTGGTGCACCTTTATGGAACCTACCCAGCCGGCGAGGGCCAGCCCGACTGGGGCTGGCAGATCGAGTTGGACGCCCGTGACCGCGAGGCCTTCGTCATCCGCATGTTCAACGTGGTGCCGGGCCACGGACCGATGCCGGCGGTGGTGCTGCACGGAACTCGATAGGCCTTCGGCGCACCCGACGGCTTACCATCTGCCAGACGCGTGACCAAAACCGCAGGGAGACACGATCGATGATCACCACCACCGGCAACCCCGCCATCAGCAGGGTCGAGCAATACGTCGGCCACGGCGACTGGGCCGAGCACGTCGCCGCGCCCAGGACCATGACCTACCAGGGGGCCATCACCAATACGGCCATCCTGCTGGGGCTGACGGTCGGCACCGCCACACTGCTGTGGTCATTCGCGGCTGATTTCTGGCTGGGCCTGCTGGCCGGTGGCGGCATCCTGGGGCTCATTCTGGCCCTGGTGATCGTGTTCAAGCCCCGCCTGTCGCCCTACCTCGCTCCGCTCTACGCCATCGCCGAGGGCGCGTTCCTCGCGGGCGTATCGTTCATGTGGGTGGGCTTTGCCAGCAACAAGCAGGCGGCCGCGGCCGATGGCGGCGGTGGCGCGATGGCCCAACTGGACACCACGCTCATCGCACAGGCCGCCGGGCTGACCTTCGCCATCGCGGCGGTCATGTTGGCTCTCTACGCCACGCGGATCATCCGAGCCACGCCGCTGGTCATGCGCATGATCGTCGTCGCCACCGGCGGCGTGCTGCTCTTCTTCGTAGCCCAGATCCTGCTCGGCTTCCTGGGCGTCAACCTCGTTCGTTGGGACGGCGGCCCCCTGAGCATCGCCATCAGCGGCGTGATCGTCGCAGTCGCCGCCTTCAACCTCATCATCGACTTCAAGATCGTCGAAGACGGCGTGGCCAACAAAGCCCCCAAGTGGATGGAGTGGTACGCCGGCTTCGCCCTGCTGGTCACCATCGTCTGGCTCTACATCAGCATCCTCCGCCTGCTGGCCATGCTCCGCGGCGGGGAGTGACTGTACCGGCCGCCCATCGGCCATCATCATGCCCGGCACGACGAAGAGCCCGGACCACGCCAAGGCCCCCCCGCGGCCCAGGTGGTTCGGGCATCCTGCTGTGTTGATCGTCTTGGTCTCTCTGCTCACTGCTGACATGCTGTCAATGCACCGCGGCTCGCTGCCTAAACAAATGGGCAGTTCCAACCGGTCTGGCCCGATCATGATGACCTTCGGTGAGATCCACAGCGTGGATGGCGAGTTGGAAGTCCGCTGGCGAGGTGAGTCTGGGTGGGGTGAGACGAGCACCCGTCTAGCCGAGGTAGGCACCACGCCCTGGTTTATGCGGCGGGGCGAAGGCGTGCTGCACGCCACGTCGGTGAGCGGCTTCTGCACACCGGCGCGGCCACTCGATGGGCTCGATGAGCGCGAGGTCGCGATCCTTATCCACAACTCGGCGCTGCAATCGCAGTCAGAAGCGGCACTTGGATTCCGCCAACTCGTGCCCGAGGCGATCACGATGCTGTCACAAGGCAAGCTTCAATACCGCGAAGCCAAGCCGATAGGGTACCTCCGAAACGCTATCTTCTTGTCGCTCTTCGCGATCTTGCTCTTCTGTGTCTCGAAAGGTCGATCCGACCTCTGGATGAAGCGCATCCTCAAAGCCATCGGCCCACCACAACACGATCCCGACGCCTGCCCAGAATGCGGCTACGACGCCACGGGGCTCACGCGCTGCCCAGAGTGCGGTAGGAAACTCTAAGACTACTTCGACTGCGGCAGGAACATCCGCCACGCCGCGAAGCGTGGGTCGCTGCGCACGCCCCGGGCCTTGCCGCCCGAACCGCCCTCGCCCCAGCCGTGCAGGATCGAGTCGGGCGTTGGCCGCTTTGGCGCACGCGCCAGGGGCATGCCCGCCTCGCTGGGCGTGCGGTCGCCCTTGGCGGCGTTGCAGCGGATGCACGCGGCCACCAGGTTCTCCCAGCTATCGCCGCCCCCGCGCGCCCGCGGCAGCACGTGGTCGACAGACAGGTCGCCCCCGCGGAAGTACCGCTTGCAGTACTGGCACTGGTGCCCATCGCGCTCGAAGATCGTCCGCCGGCTCAGCCGAACCTGCACGCGCGGCAGGCGGTCGTATCCGAGTAGCCGGATCACGCGCGGCACGGCGATCGACAGCCGCACCGTGCGCACCCAGTCGTGGGCGGCCGGCTCCATCTCGTGCTGCAGGGCCGAGACCTCGACCCATTGCGCAAAGTCGTAGTTGCTGAAGGTGGCTTCGGTCGGTTCTCCCTCGACATGGACGACCTCGGCCAGTTCCTTGCACAGCAGCGTAAAGGCCCGCCTCGCGGTGATGATCCGCAACGCGGCGTAGTGCTTGTTCAGCAGCAGCACCGGCACGTCCAGCGAGCACGCCCGGATGGCCCGGATCTCGGTCGAATGCGGGTGGGGGTGCGGGTGGCGGGCGTGCGACTTGCTCGATCTGGAGCGAGAGCCGCCCCCCCGGGACGCGTGTGCCGCGTCGCCGTTCGGCTTCGGATTGGGTCTGGAAGGACGCATCCTCGACGAAACCACCTTGCGAACGAATTGTCGGCAAGACGGGCCGGCTTGTCCACAACGGTGGCAAAGCTTTTACAGGAGCCGAACAAGGGAAAGCCCCGCCGGTCATTCGCTCTGCGGCCGCGATTGCCTCGTCCGCGAGCCCGACCTCGACGGCGACTGCGATCTGACCATCTTCGACTTCCTGGCGTTCCAGGACGCGTTCGACGCCGGCTTCCCTTGACGCTAGTGCCGGAAGTGGCGCACACCGGTCATCAGCAGCGTGACGCCCTCGCGCTCGCACAACTCGATCGTCTCGCCGTCGCGCTTCGAGCCGCCGGGCTGGACGATGGTCTTCACGCCCGCGTCGATGAGCATCGCCGGCCCGTCGCTGAAGGGGAAGAAGCCGTCGCTCGCCGCGATGCCGCCGCCCTCGCACGATCGCACGCGGTCGCCGGCCTTCTCGACCGCCAGGCGGCAACTGGTCACCCGGTCCATCTGCCCCGCGCCCGCGCCAAAGAGCGCCGCGCCGTTTCCGCTCCTGCCCCCCACCGCCACGGCGTTGCTCGTCAGCGCCCGGCTGATGCAAACCAGCGCGGCACACGCCGACATGGTCTCGTCGCTGGGCTTAGGCCCCGCCGCGAGCGTCCACGACGCCGGGTCGGGCCGCAGCGCGTCGATCTCCTGGGCCAGTGCTCCGCCGGGCAGCGTCCGCACCATCACGCCCGCCCGATCGCTGGCGCCGGCATCGCCGACGGCCAGCAGGCGCGTGGTCTTCCACCGCGTCCGCAGCCGCTCGAGCGCATCGTCCTCGAACGCGGGCGCGACGATGACCTCCAGGAACAGGTCCTTCTCGCTCAGCCGCTCGGCCGCTTGGAGATCGATCGCCTGCGAACAGGCCACGATGCCCCCAAACGCCGCCACCGGATCGCCCAGCAGCGCCAGGTCCACCGCCGTGCGCGCATCGGCGGCGCTGGCGGCCCCGCACGGGTTGGCGTGCTTCATGACCGTCGCGCCGACATTTACCGTGGTGCGCGCGAGATCGATCGCCAGCTCCAGCGCCGCGCTCGCGTCGGCCAGGTTGTTATAACTGAGCGCCTTGCCGTGCAGCGGCTCCACTCCCACCACCGTCGGCCCCCGGAAGCTCGCATCGCGATACACCGCGGCGGCCTGGTGCGGGTTCTCGCCGTAGCGCAGTTCACCCGCCCGATCCATCCTGAGCGAGAGCGTCGCGGGCATGGCGCCCGGCGCATCCCGGCCGGCCAGGTAGGCGGCGATTCGGGCGTCGTATTCGCTCGTGCGAGCAAAGGCCGCCGCGGCCAGCGTTGCGCGCAGCGCGTGCGTCGTGCCCCCGTGGGCTTCCAGGTCGGCAGCCACCGAGGCGTACTGCGCCGGGCTGGTCACGATGGCCACCCGATCGTGGTTCTTGGCGGCCGAGCGCACCATCGCCGGTCCGCCGATGTCGATCTGCTCGACCGCCTCGGCCAGCGTGACGCCCTCACGGGCGATGGTCTTCTCGAAGGGGTACAGGTCGATGCAGACCAGGTCGATCGGCTCGATCCCGTGCTCGCCCATGGCCTTGGCGTGCTCGGGTAGTTCCTCGACGCCCAGGATGCCGCCGTGCACGCCGGGGTGCAGGGTCTTCACGCGCCCATCGAGCATCTCGGGAAAGCCGGTGAGGTCGCTGACGTCGCGCACGTCGAGCCCCGCCTCCCGGAGCGTGCGGGCGGTGCCGCCCGTGGAAACCAGCTCGACGCCGAATCGACTCAGGACGCGCGCAAAGTCCGCGACGCCCGCCTTGTCGCTCACCGAGATGAGCGCCCGCCGCACCGTCCGGACCGTGCCTTCGATGGTCGCCACGGCCACCGCTTACGCGTCGGGGTTGAAGCGAGCGACCAGGCCGCGCTCGGTGATGAGGTAGATAGGGGCGTCCTCGAGCGTGGCCGTCTCCACACGGCTCACCCCGCCCACCGGCACGCTGCCGAAGACGTCGCCCGTGGCGCCATCGATCTGGGTCAGCTCCTGGTTCTCGGCATCGAAGACGACCAGCAACTTGTCGCGGACCGACACGAGTTGTCCACCCACGTCCTTGAGCGACCAGCGGACCTCGCCGGTGCCCAGGCTCACGGCGCTGAAGCCCACTTCGGGCAGATCGATGAACACGTGGTCGCCGTAGACCACCGGGCGGCTGGTGATCGGCCCCTGCGTGGGTACGCGCCACAGGTTGCGGCTACTGGCGGGCGTGAACGCCCACAGCGATTGATCCTCGCTGGGCACCAGGAGCATGCCGGGCGCCGCGGCGGGCATGGCGCCGGGTCCGTCGAACAGCGCGTTGAAACGCTGGCCGCCGCCCGCACGCATCATCGCCGTGCCGCGCGCAGGGTCGATGAACAGCACGTCGCCCTCGGTGCTCACGAAGGCCGCGATGCCATCGACCATGACCGCGTCCATCTCGACCGGATGGTCGAGCTGGTTGCCCCACAGCTTGATCTGCTGCGTGGGCACATAGCTGAACACCTGGCCGTCCGCGCAACCGAAGAGCAGCTGGCCTTCATGGCGCGTTGGGCCCGTAGTGACCACGAGCGGCAGTCGCTGGCGGGCCCGCAGCTCTCCGCTCAATGCGTCGAGGACATAGAGCTCCGACGACGAATTCACGTAGATCAGGTTGCCCTGCCGCTCGATGCCCAGGAAGGGCGTGACCGGGCTCTCCAGCTGCGTGCTCCACCGAGAGGCGCCGTCCTGGGCGTCGATGCAACTGAGCGTCGAACCCCCTTCCAGCACCAGCACGATATCGTCGTACGCCCGCACACGCTCGACCGATTGGTTGCGGGTCACGATGGGGTATGCCCGCCAGCCTCGGCTGTAACCAATCGACCGCAACGAGCCGCTGTCGTAGCTGGCCGATGCTTCCTGCTGGGTGGTCGAGATCGGCGGACCGATTTCCGACGAGCTGGCGCATCCACCGAGGACCAGCGAGACCAGGGCCAGCCCGGCCGCCGAACGGCCCAGCAACCGGCGGGCTCGGCGATCGGGACGGGGGCCACGTGTATCAATGGAAGTACGCATCCGTGGAAGGCTCCGAGGCTGGGTTGTGGCCCGTACGGTTGCTGGAAGGCGGCACCGGGCCCGTGCGCCCCCTGATGTCTGCCGCACAGTATCCGGCCCCCGCGGCAGGGGGTCAAGGGCTCGCATGGCCCCTTCGGCCTCCAGCGGCGAACACCCCGGTGTTCGCGTCGGATGCCCGAGTGGATTCCAGAGCCTCACGAAAGGCCCCGGCACCCCATGTACACCGGTCTCATCCACAGCGTTGGCACGATCCTGGAGGCCACCGACACCGATGCCGGGATTCGGCTGGTCGTCTCCGCGCCGACCGACCTGCTGACCGAGCCCGGCCCGACACCCGGCGAGTCGATCAACATCGACGGCTGCTGCCTCAGTCTGGTGGAATCTCGCTCGGCGGGCGATCACCTCTTGCTCGCTTTCGACGCCACCCCCCAGACGCTGGCCAACACCACGCTGGGTGATCTGCGGGCCGGCGCCCGCGTCCATTTGGAGCGATCCTGCACGCCGACGACCCTGCTGGGTGGGCACCTCGTCCAGGGCCACGTCGACGCCGTCGCCTCCGTGCTGGCGGTGTCCGAGCGACCCCAATGGCGTATCCGGATCCAGCCCCCCTCCCACCTAATGCCCTACGTCACGCCTCGCGGCTCGATCTGCGTCGCCGGCGTCTCGCTAACCATCGCCGAGCTCTCGGTCGACCAGGGCTGGTTCGAGGTCGCCCTCATCCCCGATACCCTCGCTCGCACCAAGCTGGGAGCCCTGGGTTCCGGGGACGGGGTCAACCTTGAGTGCGACTGCATGGTCAAGGCCCTGATCCACTGGCAGCAGCACTACGCTGGCGACGACGCACGCAAAACGCCGAAAGCCTGATCATGCGTGTTCTTGGCCTCGATCCTGGCCTGCGCCTCACCGGCTATGCGTGCGTTGTCCTCAAGGACGGCCGCGATGCGCTGGACGAAGCGGGCGTGCTGCGACTCAAGCGGGGCGATAGCTCGCCCGACGGATTGGCGGCCCGGCTAGTGGAACTCGAGGCCGACCTGCGAGACCTGATCGAGCGGCTACAGCCCGACGCGGCGTGCGTCGAGGCCGTGTTCGCCCACAAGGCCTTCCCCGCCACCGCCATCAGCATGGGCCACGCCCGCGGCGTCATCCTCCTGACCGCCAAGCGTGCCGGGCTTCCGATCCTGGAACTGGCCCCGTCGGTGGTGAAGCGATCCATGACCGGCTTCGGGCGGGCCACCAAGGACCAGATGCGTCTGGCGGTCCAGGCCCGCTACAACTTGCCCGAGCCCCCCACGCCCGCAGACGTCGCCGATGCCATCGCCATCGCCGCCGGAGGGCTCCTGCGCCACAACCAGGCCGCCCCCACCCCACTATCCTGACCGACCTATGGCCATCGCCGAGAGCAACCCCAGCACGACCACTCCCGCCGCCCAGGTCCTGATCGTCGAAGACGAGCCGGACCACGCCGACACCATGGCCGAAGCCCTGCGCAAGCCCGGCCACGTCTGCACCATCGTCGGCTCCGTCGCCGAGGCCATGGACGAGCTCAGAGGAGGCGCTTTTGACGTGGTCGTCACCGACCTGCGGATGCCGAGTTCCGCCGGGCAGACCGCCCAGGACGGGGACACCGTCAATCCAGACGGCGCCAACGCCGGCCTGCTCGTGCTCCGCGCCGCACGGGCGTTGCAGCCCGACGCCGAGACCGTCATGGTCACCGCTCACGGCGATGTCTCGACGGCCCGCAGCGCGTTCAAGGAGGGTGCGTACGACTTCATCGAAAAGCCCCTGGACCTGGCCGTCTTCCGCAGCCTCATCAACCGTGCCGCCGAGGCCGTGCTGCTGCGTCAGGAATCCGGCTCGCTGGGAGACCTCGTCCAGCACGACGGATTCGAGGGCCTCATCGCCGGCAGCGAACCGATGCGGAAGATCATCAAGACCGTCCGCACGGTCGCCCCGTCCAACATCGCCGTGCTCATCACCGGCGAGAGCGGCACGGGCAAAGAGCTCATCGCCAGCGCCGTCCACAAGAACTCCCCACGCGCAAGCAAGAAGTACGTCGCCTTCAACTGCGCAGGCCAGAGCGAGAGCCTCCTCGAAGACCAACTCTTTGGCCACGTTCGAGGCGCCTTCACCGGCGCCGAAAAAGACCGCGAGGGCGTCTTCGAATACGCCAACAACGGCACGCTCTTCCTCGACGAGATCGGCGACATGCCCCTGAGCATGCAGGCCAAGCTCCTCCGCGTCCTCGAGACCGGCGAGGTCGTCCGCCTGGGCAGCAACGACCCACGCAAGACCGACGTCCGCTTCGTCAGCGCCACCAACAAAGATCTCCGCAAGATGATCGCCGAAGGCGCCTTCCGTGAAGACCTCTACTTCCGGATCAATGGCGCCCACGTCCACGTCCCGCCCCTGCGCGAGCGTCGCGAGGACATCCCCCGCATCGCCCAGCACGCCGCGGCTCGATTCGCCGACCAGATGGGGCAGCCCACCCCGGAAATCACCGACGCCGCCCTCATGCGCCTGACCGCCTACGACTGGCCCGGCAACGTCCGCCAGCTCCTCAACGTCATCCAGAACATGGTCGTCACCGCCATCGGCGAGGCGACCGAGGATGCGCCGGCCCGGCTGGAGGTTCGCCACATCCCCCCCGAAGTGCGCGCCGGCGAAGACGAAGGCGAAGCCGGCGCCGCCTCAGGCACCCTCGCCGGCACCAGCCTCGAACAGATCGAGAAGCGAGCCATCCGCGAGACTCTCCGCCTCACCGGCGGCAACCGCGAACAGGCCGCCAAGCTCCTGGGCATCGGCGAACGCACCCTGTATCGCAAGTTGCGCGAATACGGGCTGCGCTAGGCCTTCGGGTTCGCCTTGGTCTCTGTCTTGCCCACCTGCTGGCGCGGAATGTGCGTCACGTACAGGATCTTCGCCGGCTTCTTGCCCAGGTTGATCGTCGAGTGCTCAAGGTCGGCCCTGTACGTCGCCGCATCGCCCGTGCTCAGTTCGATCGGCTGATCGCCCACCACCAGGCGAACCTTGCCATCGAGCACGTAGGCCGTCTCGAGGCTTCCCGGCGGGTGGGGCGGAAAGCCCTCGCAATCGCTGCCCACTGGGTAGGTGTAGTGCAGTACTTCCACGCCGTGCTTTACCAGCGTGCGGCTCAGGATCCGCCGCTCCATCTGGTTCTCGGGGTCGACAAGCACCCGCTGGTCCTTCGCCCGGTCGACCGTAAACACGGGCTTGTCATCCAGATCCAGCAGGTCCGAAATGCCACAGCCCAGCCCCAGGGCGATCTGGCCCAGCAGCCGGATCGTGGGGTTCTTCCGGTCGGCCTCCACGTCGCAGAGCATGGCCTTGCTCACCCCGCTGCGGCGGGCAAGTTCGGCCTGGGTCAGGCCCATCTGCTCACGTTTGGCCCGGACGGACCCGCCGATGTCCGACGTGGCGGGCTCGGGCATCGGGACAGTTTTCTTGACCATCGAATAATTCTCTATTGCGAACGATTGACCGACGATAGTAGATATCGTACACTATAGCGAACTGTACGAGTCCGTTTCTCGGCAATCCAGTCAAGGAGCGTTCACCATGAAGAACATCATCACCGCACCGTGCACGACCGCGTGCAGCCTCAACGTCGCGACCAAGTGGGCCTTGGGCGGGCTCATCCTGGCCGCCGGCATCCTGACGATCCTGGTGGCCACGGCTTGATCGCCGAGCCAGGCAAACCTCCCCCGAACCCCGGCCATTCGCCGGGGTTTTTGTTTTTGGGCAGTTGACACCGCCCCGAATGCAGATAGTGTTCGCCCTTACACATTCCCCCGGTGCGGCCCGCAGGCCCTAGGGGAGAGAGGGGGCATCGATGATCGAGTTCAACCTGATCACCACCGCGTGCGGCCAGTCGATGTTCCTCGATATCGATCCCACTGATCGTGTATCGCGTCAACCTCGCTCGGCCTGACGCCCCGCCGGCCTCGCCAGGCACCCGTAACACAACCCATCGCCACCACGCCGCGCTGTCGCGTGTCGTGCGTGCGCTGCCCAGCCGTCGCGCCTGACCGCGTCGGTCTCCCACACATCCGTTCCGCGGTTGAGCCAGGCGCACGGTGCGCAAGGCGAGGCCGCGATATCGCCGCCGGCGTGCGCGCCCGCGGCCATGAGGAGGTTCGCCATGTTGTCGCATCGATTCGCCGAGTCCTGGTCGCCAGCGCTGTCCGCGATCGCCACGGTGCTCGGCCTGGTTTCCACCGCCACGGGCGCATGGAAGCTCGTTCGCTTCGTGGGGCTGCTGCGATTATTCAGGCGATGGTGCATAGCCGCGAACGCGCGCCTGGGCATCGTCGCGCAGCCAGGCGTGCTCAGCGAGCGCGATCGCCGGGTGATCGAGAGCCGAACCAGCGCGAGCGAACGCGCCGGCCCGCCCATGATCTTCTGAGAAGTTCAGAAACCAAGGAGGCCCGGGCGCAAGCCCGGGCCTTCTCGTGCGCTCACCAATCGAGCGGGCCGCACCAGACGCGGGCCATTTCCTCGACATTGATCGATGACTGGTCGACCTGAAGCGTGGCCGAATCATCCAGCGTCGCCAAGGTCATGCACGAGACCCCATCGAGCAGTTTGGAGATACGTTCGACCTGGTCGGGAGCCACCTCGAGCAGGTACCGGCACGGCAGTTCCTCGAACGGGTCCAGCCCGCCAAACTCATGCAGCGAGGCACCGATGGGGGCGTCGGGCGTGCTGCCCGCGATGAGCATCTCCGCCAGCGCGACGAGCACGCCACCATCGCTCACGTCGTGGGCGCTATGCACCAGGCCCTGCTCGATGGCCCGGGCCACGCCCCCGGCGGTCTTCGGGCCACGTGAGAGCTTGTGCCAGTCTGCCGAGCCGTCGACGAGCACGATGACATTGCCCGGCTGCTTCGCATCGCTCGTCACGCACTTCTCGATGTCGTGCACGATTCCCAACCCCGTGATCAGCAGCGTGGGCGGAATGCGGATCGTTGTGCCGTCGTCGGTGCGGAACTGGTTGTTGAGCGAGTCCTTGCCGCTCACGAAGGGCGTGCGGTAGGCCTTGGCGCCGTCGTAGCAGCCGATGGCGGCGCGAACGAGGTGGCCCAGGCTTTCCGCGTCCTTCACGCCGGGCCAGCAGAAGTTGTCGAGGATGGCGATTCGGCTGGGGTCGGCCCCCACGCACACCAGGTTGCGCACGCACTCGTCGATGGCCGCGAGCGCCATGAAATACGGGTCGCCGCCGATCGCCGGGTCGCCCACGCGCGTTTGCAAGCCGCAACCGATCGCCACGCCACGACCGGTGCCGGGCACGGGCTCGATGACCGACGCATCGCCCGGCCCACGGCTCGCGCCGTCTTCGGCGGGCGGGCCGACCAGCGGCTTGAGCACCGTGTTGCCCTGCACCTCGTGGTCATACTGACGGATGATCCAGTGCTTACTGGCAATCGACGGATGCGCGAGCAGCTTCAGCAGCGCTTCGCCAACGCTTGGTTCGCTACTTGCCTTTGGCTTTGGCTGCTTTGGAGACCAGGTGGCCGGCAAGGTCTCGCGTGGGATGCCGCCGTGGACGAATTCCATGGGCAGGCGGCCGACCTCGTGGTCACCGTATCGCAGGATCAGTTCGGCGTCGGGCGTGCCGTAGTGGCCGAGGTTGGCCAGCTCGACGCCCTCCTCGTCGCAGATGGCTTGCAGCGCCGCGACGTTCTGCTCGGGCACGGCCAGGATCATCCGCTCCTGGGCCTCGCTGATCCAGATCTCGGTGTAGGTCAGGCCGGCGTACTTGAGCGGCGCGTTGGCCAGCTGGACGTCGGCTCCGAGCTTCTCGCCCATCTCGCCGATGGCGCTGCTGAAGCCGCCCGCGCCGCAGTCGGTGATGGCGCTGAACAGCGGTCGTTCGCCCTCGTCGCGCGCGCGCAGGATGGCGTCGAGGACCTTCTTCTCCTCGATCGGGTTGCCGATCTGGACGGCGTGGCTGAACTCATCGGCGTGCGTGTCGCTCAGCTCGGCGCTCGAGAAGGTCGCGCCGTGGATGCCGTCGCGGCCCGTGCGCCCGCCAAGCGCGATGATGCGGTCGCCTGGTTTGGCCTCGCCGTCGATCTTGTCTCGGGGGATCAGGCCGATGCAGCCGGCGAAGACCAGCGGGTTGCCGATGTAGCGCGGGTCGAAGTCGACCGCGCCGTTGAGCGTGGGGATGCCCATGCGGTTGCCATAATCGCGCACGCCAGCGACGACCTCGCGCAGTACGCGTTTTGGGTGGATGCAGCCGGCAGGGACATCAGTCGTTTCCGGCGGCGCGACGCAGAAGACATCGGTGTTGGCGATGGGCTTGGCGGCCAGGCCGGTGCCGATGATGTCGCGGATGCACCCGCCGATGCCGGTGGCGGCGCCGCCGTAGGGCTCGAGCGCGCTGGGGTGGTTGTGCGTCTCGACCTTGATGCACACGCCGTAGTCGTCGTCGAAGGCGACCACGCCCGAGTTGTCGTGGAAGATCGAGAGCGTCCAGTCGA
Source organism: Phycisphaerales bacterium (assembly GCA_040221175.1). Taxonomy (NCBI): domain Bacteria; kingdom Pseudomonadati; phylum Planctomycetota; class Phycisphaerae; order Phycisphaerales; species Phycisphaerales bacterium. Next base: position 152,011 of record JAVJVK010000015.1, on the reverse strand, counting down.
TGCCGTCGGCGATGAGCTCGTGCGTGGCGGCGGCGACGGTGTTCTTGAGGAGATTGGCGATCGTGACAGAACCGTCGTCGTGAATGGTCACGCCGGGGCGATTGGTCCAGTCGATCGTGTCAGCGTTGGGGCGGGTGTAGTGATAATCGCTCTTGAGGGTCTTGTGGACGCAGTGCTCGGACCAGGTCTGGGCGAGCGTCTCGAGCTCGATGTCGGTGGGCTCGCGGCCCAGGGCCTGGTACTGCTGCTGGATGGCGCGCATCTCGCCCAGGCTCAGGAACAAGTGGCCCTCGCGGCTCAGACGCTCCAGACCGGAATCGTCGAGGGACAAGATCTCGACCGTGATGGGCTTGAATTCGTACGGCTCGCCATGGGGCAGGGCGTCGGGGTGGAATGGGCCCTCGTGCAGCGCCTGGACGACGGGGTTAAAGAGCAGGCGGGCGGCCAGGGCCTTGGCATCCTCGGCGGCCAGGCCCTCCAGGTCGTAGCGGGCGCCCGTTGACGCCTGCACCTCCACGCCCAGTAGTTCGCGGATGGCCTCCTCGACTGATTGGGCGGCCGGGTCCATGACGCCGGGGAGGGGGTGGACCTCGAGCGTCACGGCTGTCTGGCGATTGGCATGCCCGTTCTCGGTCGCCAGGGTCTCGGTGACGGGGTTGACCAGCAGGGCCCGGGCGATGGCATCGCGCTGCTGCTGGGTCAACTCGCCCTCCAGGAGGTAGACCTTGGCCGTGCGGGCATCTGCCAAGGGCGTGCCCAGGGCGGCGGCCTCTCGCATGAGGCGGTGGGCGCGGGGGTCTCTCGCGTCGGGAAGCGGCCGGACTTCGAAGCGGTGCGTGGGCATAGGGCCCATGGTATGGCTGGGGGGTTGTGGATTGGTCTTGCGCGGGCCCCTTGGCGGACGGGGCTGGGCCATGGCCGCGGCGCGGGCTTCCAGGCGAGCGTTCGGCTTGGGGGGCGTGGGCTTGCGTCTGGGTTGCTTCATATCAGCAGATTACGGCGTCGGCTTGTGGCGTCCAGCCGGCACGTGTGTAGCGCCGCCACATTGCGCACCTGGCGGTGATGGGCGTGGGATTTCTGTGCGGGCGGATCGGTTAGTATGGGCGATGGCTGATGGATCGCTGCCGATGGTCGAGCTCTACACCGATGGCGCCTGCTCGGGCAATCCGGGGCCGGGGGGGTGGGCTTACATCCTCCGGCATCCGGGCTCGGGCTCGGAGAAGGAAGCCTGCGGCGGGGAGAAGGCCACGACCAATAACCGCATGGAGCTGATGGCCGTGATCCGCGGGCTCGAAGCGCTGGCCCGGCCCACGCGCGTGGAGTTGTACTCGGACTCGCAGTACGTGCTCAAGGGGCTCAAGGAATGGATGGCCTCTTGGAAGAAGCGCGGCTGGAAGACCGCCAGCAAGCAGCCGGTGAAGAACCAGGACCTGTGGATGCGGCTGGACGAACTCATGGTCGAGCACGCGCTGAGCTTCCACTGGGTGCGCGGGCACAACGACCACCCTGAGAACGAGCGGGCCGACAGGCTGGCCGTGGCGGCGCGGGACGAGGCGGCTCGCGGCTAGGGCGATAACCGCCGGGCGGATCGCATATAGGGACGTTGGTGGATCGGTGCGCCGTTACAACCGGCGTTTCTTGCCGCGTTGGCCTGCGCGTGGACCACAGTGGCGGGTGGATCGCGACGATGGTGAGCGTTGAGGTCGGCGACGTCCGCCGGCCGCCAGACGCCCGTTGAGGGGGATTTGCGCGTGAACCTGCACGACGTTCTCAAGGTGGCCCACAAGGCCAACGCATCGGACATCCACCTCGTTTCCGGGCAGCCGCCCGTGATGCGGGTGAACCAGGTGATGACGCCCATGGACTTCCCGGTGATCTCGCCGGAGTCGGGCCGGGCCATCCTGGAGGAGATGGCGCCGCCCGAGGCCGTGCAGACCTTCGATCGCCAAAAGGACTCGGACTTCTCGTACGAGATCGAGGGGCTGAGCCGCTACCGCGTGAATGCCCACTTGCAGCGCGGCCAGGTCGGCTTGTGCCTTCGTGCCATCAAGACCAAGGTGCCCCCGCTGAGCGCCCTGACGCTGCCGGAGGTCATCGCCCGCCTGACGTACCTGCCGCGCGGGCTCGTGCTTGTGACGGGCGACACCGGATCGGGCAAGTCAACGACGCTGGCCGCCATGATCCAGGCGATGAACGAGCGGTATCGCAAGCACATCATTACGCTTGAGGATCCGGTGGAGTACACCTTCGAGAGCGACCACTGCCTCATCGAGCAGCGCGAGCTGGGCCAGGACATGCCCACCTTCGCCAGCGGCCTGAAGCACGCTCTGCGTCAGGACCCCGACATCGTGCTCGTCGGTGAGATGCGTGACCTGGAGACCACCGCGCTGGCGATCAGCGCCGCAGAGACGGGCCACTTGGTGCTCAGCACGCTGCACACCGTGAACGCCAGCCAGACGGTGGAGCGCATCATCGACATGTATCCGGCCGGGCAGCAGAACCAGATTCGCTCGATGCTTGCCAACACGCTGCAGGCGGTCGTGAGCCAGACGCTGTTCAGCCGGATCGACGAGCCCGGCATGGTTCCGGCGGTCGAGACGCTGCTGTGTACGCCGGCGGTTCGCAACCTGATTCGCGAGAACCGGACGTTCGAGATTCCCAACGTGATCGAGACAAACCGCTCGATCGGGATGAGCAGCCTGGATGCGTCGATCGCCGAGTTGTACTTCAACGGCATGATCTCCAAGGAGGACGCGGTCGCCCAGGCGGCGTTCCCCGACAAGCTGGAGCGTCAGCTCGTCGCCTGAGTGGTGTGGGTTTAGATGGGGCATGGGGCCCCAAGGGGTGTGATTCGCGATGCCGAACTATCGCTACCAGGTGCGGGGCCAGGGAGGCCAGATCCAGGTCGGTGTGCTGTCGGCCGACAGCGTGCAGACCGCGGCAACGGTGCTGCGCAACCAGGGCCTCCACATCCTGGCGGTGAATCCGGTGGGCGGGGGCATCCAGCGGCGTGCGCTCATGGAGAAGCTTGCCGACCTGAACGCCGGCAAGCCCAGCCAGAAGCACGTGCTCGAATTCACCACCCAGCTGGCCGTCATGATCCGGGCGGGCATCAACCTGCGGGCGAGCCTGGAGGGTATCGCCGACCAGACCCAGCACCGCGGCTTCCGCAAGGTTATCGACCAACTACGCACCGACGTCGAGAGCGGCAAGAGCTTCTCCGAGGCCCTCGCCCGGCATCCCAAGCTCTTCGGCCCGCTCTACGTGAACATGGTGCGGGCGTCCGAGATGGCCGGCTCGTTCAGCCAGATGCTGGACCGCATTGCCGGCTACATCGCCCAGCAGATCGAGACTCGCAAGATGGTGGTTGGCGCCTCGATTTATCCGGGCATTATCGGCACCATGGCCGTCGCGGTGACGGTGTTCCTGCTGACATTCGTGCTGCCCAAGTTCAAGGCGGTGTTCGAGGGCAAGGAGGATGCGCTGCCGGCCTCGACCAAGTTCCTCATGGGGCTGAGCGAGTTCCTGCAGATGCAGTGGCCCTACATCGTTGCCGGCGTCTTCGGGCTGGGCATGGCCGGCTTCCTGGCGCTCAAGACCGAGCCCGGTGGCCTGCTTGCCGACCGCATGAAGCTCACGCTGCCTGTCTTCAAGAACATGTTCCGCTCGCTGTACATCAGCCGGAGCCTGCACACCAAGGGCCAGCTCATCAATGCCGGCGTGCCGATGCTGGACACCTTGGCCATTACCGGGGACATCTCGGGCAACCGGTTGTACAAGGCGATGTGGCGGAACGTGTACATGTCGGTCAAGCAAGGTAAGAAGATCGCCTTGCCGCTGAGCAAGACGACGCTTCTGCCTCGCGCCGTGGTGCAGATGATCTCGGCGGGCGAAGAGTCCGGTAAGCTTGGCGAGGTTCTCGACGAAGTGTCGGTGTACTACGCCAAGCAGCTCAAGGACCAGATCAAGGCCGTCACGAGCCTGATCGAGCCGGTGATGATCATCGTTATGGGCGGCATTGTCGGCTTCATCGCCATGGCCATCATCCTGCCGATCTTCCGGATGAGCCAGATCGTGAACTGATCGGTCTTTCGGAATGGACAGTGAACCTTGGCGGGGCCTTTGTGGCCCTGCCGGCGTATTGGAGGTATCCCGTGATCCATGGCCTTCGCCAACGTGCTGGACGTGCTCGCGGCCGACGCTCCCGGGGCTTCACGCTCATCGAGACGGCGCTGGCGACGGTGATCATCGGCGTGGGCGTAGTGGCGATCGTCGAGGCCCACCAGGCCTTCATGCGAAGCAACCAGTGGTCTACGCATGCCGCCACGGCAACGTTCCTGGGCGGTGAACTCCGCGAGTTGACGCTGCCGCTGCGTCGGCACGATCCGGTCACCGGCCTGCGCATCGTCGGTGGTGAAGTGCAGGGCTGGGGACCCGAGCCTGGTGAAGTCCTGGTCGAGGACTTCGACGACCTGGACGATTTCGACGGACTGAGCTTCGCGTTCAACGGAACACCGGGGTTTATCGATGACGACGATCTGCCGGGCCCGCTCGACGCGTTCGGCCTGGTGATCCCCGAGATTTTCGATGATGGCTCGGTCATGCTGGACCCCGATGGCAACCCGGTTCCCATGCAGGGCTGGACGCAGACCGTTCGGGTCGTCAAGGTGCACCCGACGGACCCGACGCGGGAGTTGGCGGTGGACTACGTCGAGCCGCCGGTTGGCGCTTCGGCGGGCATCGCGATCGACGAGTTCCCGCTCAAGGTCGAGGTCATCGTGACCTACGAGGGCCCGTTCGTCACGGCGCCCACCGAGGTGACTCGGGTAACGTGGATCGTGCCGCGATAGGCGCGATGGAAGGACTGCAATGATGAAGGCAACACGAACGCATGCACGCCATGGTCGCCGACGCCCCGGGCCGCGCCGCCGCGGAGTCGTGTCGGTGTTGTCAATGATGTTCCTGATCCTGTTCGGTTCGCTTGCGGCCGCGATGGCCGTGGTGAGCCAGGGCAACCTGCGAACCGCGGCGGCACACCTGCACGTGAGCCGAGCGATGAGTTCTGCGGAGACGGGCCTGGCAGTCGCCGAGCAGCGGCTGGACCTGGCGGCAACGCGCTTCGTCATTGACCGCGGCCGGATCGACCAGACGCTGGGCACGCAGCTGTGGCTGGGGACGATTCCTGCAGACGTTGACACGGTGGTCCGGGCCTTGCCCACCGGCGACGTCCCGGCGGGCGTTGCCAATGCCCTGGCCATCATCCACGACAGCGACGCAAACACGATTGATATCGACGGCATCGTCGCGCCCACGCTCGGCGCGGCCCCGGTGGATGTCGATCTCACGCTCTACGCCGAGGACAACTGGTTGTTTACCCCCGCGGTGGGCCTGGTCGAGCAGAACCCCGACCAGGACCCGCGCGGTCAGGCGTATCAGATCACCTACGCACCGCTGGCCAACGGCGTTGACATCCGCATCATCGTGACCGGCTACGACTTCGATCATCAGCGTGGCGGCGTACCGTTGACCCGCACGATCAGCCGCGACTATCGCATGCTCAAGCGCGTCGAGCACTCGGTCATCTCGCCCAACCGAATCATGATCGGCAAGAACGTCATGATCGATGGTGATCTGGGCTCGACGTTTACGGACACGACGTTCACCCACGGCGACCCGATGCTGCTGCGCTCCGACTTCCGGCATCTTGATGAAGATCTGGACGCGAAGCTCGACGCCTTGAACGCGAACATCTCCCGGTTCGACGTCGACAACGATAACCGCCTGCGCGTGGGGCACCCGGAAGAAGGCCTGGGCAGCGGGCTGGACCTCGACGGCGACGGCGAGCCGGACGAGACGGCCCTGGACGTGAACGGCGATGGTTTCATCGACGAATTTGACCTGTTCCTGGCCTTCTACGACACCAATGGTGATGGACGGGTTGCGCTGTCGGACGCCCTGCGTGCTGGCACGCCTGGCGAGTTTGCCACCGCCGAGTTCGTGGACGGCTCTGGCCGCGGTGTCGACGATGCACTGGCCCTGTTGATCGACAGCGCCAAGCCCGACCGCAATCGCAACCGCTTGTACGGCTTCGAGGACGTCAATGGCGACGGGGTCTGGCAGCCCGGAGACGAACCCCTGCGAGACGTCGATCCGTACTCGGGCCTGTTCGCCGACCAGGTCCTGGGTTATCGAGATGGATTCATCGACGCACGCGACCTGTATCGGAAGGTCGACGGCACGCTGGCGTTTCGCGCGACCCGTGAAGACTGGGAGGCTCGGCAGGGCCCTGTCGAGGACCGGCTGCGCGGCCCCATCGATCCCGGTGAAGACGCGGCCATGACGTTCGGCGCAACTGAGGACGACCTGCCCGAACTGACGACCGAACGGTTTGCCAAGGCGAAGGATCAGATCGTGGCCGGCACGGCCGATGCGGATCCATTCTGGCTCCAGGTCGCCCAGAACCTGGGCCTGGCCGGACCGGCCGACCTGGTGGGATATGTGGAGCCGGGGACGGACCCCGAAGCGCCGCAGTACTTCCGGCTGGACCCCGACGCCAACGGCGACGGCAGCCCCGACAACTGGGAGACGGCGTACTTCGAAAAGTCGCCCTTCAACAGCCCCAACTTCACGGACTGGTATTACCGTCCGGTGTTCGTGAACATGACGTTCAAGGATGCCGTGCTCGAGCCGGGTCTCAACGGCCTGTTCATCAACTGCACGTTCGTCGGTATTACCTACGTCCGGACCGAAGCCAACAACGAGCACCTGAACTGGGAGTTGTACGGTCGCATGCAGTTCGACGCGGGCGCCGAGCGCCCGGTGCCCGAGGCGCCGCGCGTGGAGGTGACGACCGCTTCGGAGTATCCCGATGACGTGCTGCCGGCATCGGCGCTGCCGCCGTCGCAACGGTTCTTCATCCCCATGAACCCCTTCACGCAGGCACTGGACAAGGCGGACTTCCTCAAGACGTCGCGGCCCGTGAACTTCGATGATCTGCTGGAGCCCATCGTGCTGGACGGTCGGCGGGTGACCGACACGAAGCTGGTGTCCAACAACATCCGCTTCCATGACTGCCTGTTCATTGGCTCGATTGTGAGCGATACGCCCACTCAGTACACGCCCACGCGCAACAAGTTGCAGTACACCGGTGCTACGCGGTTCCTGCGCGAACATCCCGATCCGGACAAACAAGGTGACGAGCGGTATCGTCCCGACAGCGACGATGAGGAGCTCATCGACCTCTCGAGCATGATGCTGCCGGGCTATTCGGTGGACCTTGGCACCTTTAACAGCCCCCCCACCCAGGACGTGCAGCTCGGCGGCGTCGTCGTTGCCGGCGTGATGGACATCCGCGGGAACGCGTCGATCGACGGCGCCCTGCTTATGACCTTCAAGCCCGAGGCCGGCGTGGCCCCGCTGGTAGATCAGTTCGGCGTGCCGGTGGGCAACCCTGCGATGTTCAATACCACGCTGGGGTACTTCGGTCCTGATGACGGCGACGAGGAGTCGCTGGATCCCACGACGCTACCCGAAGCGATGGCGGCCGATCCGATCACCGGCGAGATGCGGATGCAGAAGATCGTGGGCTATGACACCAATGGCGATGGCCTGGCGGACGTGCCGCACGACTCGCCCGACGTGCCCGATGGCGCGGTGCCGGTGCCCTTCCATGGCTATGGCCGCGTGCACCTGCGGTTCAATCCCAGCATGGTGCTGCCCGACGGCATCATGCTGCCGATGCAAGTCCGGGTGTTGCCCGGTTCGTACCAGGAGGGGCGCCCGTGAACACGCACAAGAACACAGTTCGTCGCTTGCTGGCCACCAGCGGCCGTGGCTTCAGCCTGATCGAGATGATGGTCGCGTTGGCAATCAGTGCCGCGCTGCTGACGGCATCGCTGGCGGCGCTGGACACCAGCTTCAAGAGCTATCAGCAGACCAGCGAGACGGCTTCGACGCACGTGGTGACGCGCATCGTCACGCACCGCGTCTTGACGATGATCCGCACGGGGCGCGAGTTCGCCCCCTATCCCATCGACGTACTCGATCAGACGCAGAACCCGATGTTCACCAACAGCATCGAGTTCGTGTCGGCTGAGGACGAGGCGACGAACTTCCGCGAGATCACCCGGATCTTCGCCGAGGTCGACCCCGATGCGACCGATGGCTCTCAGCGGCTGATGCTCACCATCGACGAGTTTACCGACGGCGTGCTGACCACCAGCGAGACCCGACCGCTGCTGCGGGGTGTGCTCGACGCAACGTTCACGCTGGAATATGACATCGGCCCCCAGCTCCGCCGGGCGACCATGGACATCACCGTCGAAGCCAGCGACATCGGAGACGCGGGCCTGAATGCCAACTGGGACACGCCCACGCTCCGACTCGTTGCGAGCGCATCGCCTCGCCGGCTGCAGGATCGGTAAGGCTCAAGCACAGCCGTCTTCGAACGCCGTCTGGAAGGCCAGGAAATCGAAGATGGTGAGCTCACCATCGCCGTCGAAGTCTGCGCGGGCCGTTCCCGCGTCGAACTCGTTCTGGAAGATCAGGAAGTCGAACACGGTGAGCTCGCCGTCGTCGTCCAGATCGACGCGGCACGGGCCGGGCAGGCACCCCCAGCGGGCCAGATTCATCGAGTGTCCGGGCGAGCCGACGCTCATGTTGCCGCCGATGTAGAGCGCCTTGCCCCGGCCGTCATCGAACTCGGCAGCGGCGAACACGGTGCCGGCCACGAGTTCTCCCACGGCTGACCATTCGGCGCCATCCCAGCGGGCCAGACCGCGGATCGGCGTGCCGCCCATGCGGTACAGGCTCCCGCCGACGAAAAGGCCCGGGCCGCGGCCGTCGTCGTGCGAGATCATCGCGCGAATCAGGCCGCTGTTGTCCTCGCCCACCGTGCTCCATGCGGAGCCGTCCCATCGAGCGACGGCTTCTGCGGTCGTCGGGCCGGCCGAATCGAAGGAGCCACCGACGTAGAGGTCCGGCCCGTTTCCGTCGTCGTGTACCGCCATTGCTTCTACGAATCCGCCGACCCCGGTATCGAGTGGCGACCAGACACCTCGATGCCATCGGGCGATGCCCTTGGAATCGACGCTGCCGGCGCGTGTAAAGCTACCGCCGACGTAGAGCCCCTCGGCCGTACCGTCGTCGAAGGTGCCGAGTGCCAGGCCCGCCGAAGTGACGCTTTCGCCCAACGCGTCCCACGAGCGACCGCTCCAGCGTGCCACGCCGTGGGCGAACCGCCCGTCGATCCAGCGGAAGTTGCCCGCTGCGCACAATCTGGGGGCGTACAACGGCTCGGCGTAGGCGGTCAGGGCCTGAATGGCACCATCGAACATCGGGCCGAGTTGCTCCCACTGCTGGCCGTCCCACCGCGTGACATAACCATCCGAGCCAATCGCCACACCCGCGTAGAGCATCGGGCCGTTGCCATCGTCGAACTCGATGAGGGCCGACACCACGCCGAGCAGTCCGGGCCCGACGGCCGACCACGACTCGCCATCCCATCGAGCGATGTTCTAGACGGGCAGGGAGCCGGCATGGGCAAAGCTGCCGCCGACGTAGAGGGCACTCCCGCTGCCATCATCGTGGACAGCCAGGGAGACCACGTCGCCATCGGGGCCGTGGCCGAGGCCGAAGAGGGATTCGTCCCACTGGGGCGTGCAGCCCTGACCCCGGGCGACGGTGGCCAGCAGCAGCGATCCCGCCAAACCGATCACCAACCACCACGATTGCGCCAGATTTGTCACCGATTCCTCCAGAACGCGGGGCCGGCCCGCAAACACCACCCACCGCTTCGCTGCGAGTCTACGGGGCGGAGTCCTGGGGGGTAACGCGGTTCCCCAGCATCCTCACCCCTCACCACCGCCCTCCTACCCTGCCCCCATGGCCTACACCGCCCTTGCCCGTCGATATCGCAGCCAGGATTTTGGGACCGTTGTGGGCCAGGAGGCCGTTGCGCGGACGCTGGCCAAGGCCATCGAGCAGGGGCGGGTGGCCCATGCGTACCTGTTCTGTGGGACGCGGGGGGTAGGCAAGACGTCCATGGCCCGGATCTTCGCCAAGGCCCTGGCCGGGGGGACGCCCGAGACGGACAAGGCCATCATGGAAGGCCGCGACAGCGACGTGATCGAGATCGACGCAGCCAGCAACCGCGGCGTGGACAACGCCCGCGAGTTGATCGCCAACGCGGGCTACATGCCCCTGCGCGGCAAGCTGAAGGTCTACATCATCGACGAGGTCCACATGCTGACCAAGGAGGCGTTCAACACCCTCCTCAAGACGATGGAAGAGCCGCCCGACCACGTCAAGTTCATCCTGTGCACCACCGAGGCCAACAAGGTCCCTCCCACCATCCAGAGCCGCTGCCAGCGGTTCGACTTCCGCATGATCCCCGCCTCGCGTATCGCCGAGCACCTGCGGGAGGTCAGCGAGCAGGAAGGCGTGAAGGCCGACGACGACCTGCTGGCTGCCGTCGCGCGGCTGGGGGCGGGATCCATGCGCGACGCGCTGAGCCTGCTTGATCGACTGATGGCCGCGGGCGACAAGCATCTGACGCTCGCCAGGCTCGAAGAGTTGTTGGGCCTGCCCGATCGCGAACTCATCGGCCGCATGATCGACGCGATCTCAAGAGGTGATACCAAAGAAGTGCTCAAGGCCGGGCAGGATTTGCTGAGCCTGGGCATCGGTCCCGAACTGGCGCTTGAGACCCTGGCCAACAGGTTGCGAGATCTGATGGTTCTTGGCGTGTGCGGGCCCGACACGGACCTGGTCGAACTCTCTGATTCGGCCCGGCAAGCTGAGGCCGAGCGGGCCGGACGTTTTGACGCCCCCGCCTTGAGCCACATGATCGCCTTATGCGAGACGGCCCAGCGTGTGTGCCGCGAGAGCCCGGCTCCGCGGGCGATGTTTGACGCCGCGCTTGTGCGGCTGGCCATGGCCGAGCGATTCGCCGACCTGACGTCGCTGGCCAGCGGCGGTCGAAGCGGGCGGCCGGCGGAGATGGCCTCGGGAAAAGCCTGAAGCCGGAGGCCCCGCCCGATCGAGCGACGCCTCCGGCCCCAGTACCTCAAGCACGACCCACGCCCGCTCCACGGCCGGCGGTCGTCGCGGAGCCCAAACTCGTTCGCCCCTCCGAGCCGACGTCGCCGGGATCAGACTCGGTGGGCGCGCCGCCCCACGATCACGTCCTCGTCCGGCGAGCACGCGAGTTGTTTGCGCCCGAAGAAACGCCGGGCCGCGGCACGCCCTAATCTGTGACGAATCCACACGCCCCTGAAATCAACACGAGCGGAGCATCCAGCATGGCAGAGAAGAAGTCCGGCCTGATCAAGAACATCGTCCTCCTGATTATCATCTTCGCATGTGCCGGCGGCGTGTGGTACTTCCTCACACAAAAGGGCGGGGCGATGTCCGAAACGCAAGTGCAGGAGTGGTTCCTCAGTGGCGAGATGGCGCAGGAGCAACTGGACCTTGAAGGCGTCAAGGCGAAGCTCAACCACGATGCGCCGCAGGACATGGGCGAAGGCCGATATCGCTTCGACATGGCCCACGTGGACGCCGACAACACCCTGGTGGTCGACGTCGTGGTGCGCGGTGGCCGGGCGATCTCCTATACGATCGTCGAAGGCGTCGAGTGACCGATCGGTCGGAGTCGAGCCATGTTTGACCAGATGCGCGCGCTTGGGGCGCTGACCAGCCTGATGAAGGATCGCCAGAAGCTCACCGACGCGGCGGCACGCGTCAAGGAGCGCCTCGAAGCCGCACGCGTGCAGGGCTCGGCGGGTGAGGGCGCCATCATCGTGACCATGAGCGGCGCCATGAAAGTGGTCAGCGTCCACATCGAACCAGCCATGGCGACCGCGTTTTCGGCCGATCAGGCAAGCCAGTTGCTCGCCCAGGACCTCATCGCGCAGGCAACCAATGACGCCATGGCAAAGGCTCAATCGCTCGCCCGCGAAACGGTGGCCGAAGAAGCGCGTGAACTCGGGCTTCCCGAAGAACTGACCTCGCAGATGGGCGGGCCGTTGTCCTCGGCGTTGGGTCTGTGAGCGTCCACTTTCTCCCCCTTGGGCAACCGCTGCGCGTCAACATCCATGGTCAGCGTCCCTCCTTGGACGCATCAGTTCGGTCGTGCTGGGAATCAGCGTGCGCAGCCAACCCGAAGCTCTTCGATGGGCCAATCCTCGCGGTCCGCTCCATCGATGCGGCGTCTGGCCGACTCTCCGCCAGCCCCGACCGATTCGCACACGTCGTCTGCCAGCCCAATAGGTGCATGCTCCCGGTGACCATCCTGAGCGTCACGGGCGTGATCATCGCGACTTCGGACACGGTCCCCCAGGTATTGCTGGCCAGACGCGGGCGGCAGACGCGCAGCTATCCGGGCATGTGGGAATTTGCGCCCGCCGGCGGGCTTGGCGAGCCGCAATCGCCAACGTTCGGCATCGAGGGCGTCTTGCCGACGCTGGCGGCGGAACTGAACGAAGAGGTGGGCATTGCCGACCCATTGTGCGATCAGCGAACCATCGGACTCGTCGTCGATCCGCACGCTCGCAGCGTGGACATCGTCATCCGGGCCGAGGTCGCGAATGGTCTGCCATCGCTGCGTACGGACGGCGCGCACGCGTGGGAATGTATCGACGCGCGTTGGGTTCCCATTCAAGAGTTCGAGCAGGAAACGGCTCAGTTCGATGGGGGCGTGATCGAGCCCACGCTGGCCATCGCCCGCCGTCTTGGCTGGCATCGCTGACTCAGCCGCCGCCCGATTGCCCGCTCTTGCCTCCGGGGAGGCTCAGCAAGTCTTGCAGCGACTCGCCCGGATTCAGGAGCGGGCCAAGGAATTCACTACCACGGCGCTTGATGAGCACTTGGGGCGCTGGTCGGATGGAGGGACTGGAGAGTTCTCCGCTCACGCGCCAGGGAACGGTCGTCACCTTGTTGAAGCCCGGGACCGTTCGACCGAGGGCAGTGCCCAGCCCCGTATTGAAACGTCCGGCCGCGGCATCGGTGAGGGCAGCCTTCGGGATCCACACGATCACGTCCATGGTGCTCTCGACGAGGTTCACCGTGCCCTCCGACTCAAGTTCGAGATCGCCCAGCGGAAGCGTGAACGGTTGGTACGTAATTACGCCGTCGACCATGCTGACTTGGATGGGCTCAATGCGTCGACCAAGCGAGCCTTCAGCGCGCTGGCCGGTTGCCTTCAGGACGCTTGACAGAACGCTGCTCGTGCGGAAGCGTGCCGTCCCGAGCGCGATCGTGACCTCACCCTGGCCGTGCTCCCACTCACCATTGGTCGGAATGGTCAGGCCCTCTGTGCGGATGATGGCTGGTCCATCCTCGGGCCGCTTCTCGACCATCAGGAGCTCGGGGATCAGCTCGCTGAACCGCTCGGTGATCTCGGGACGGACCTCGCGAACGGTCAGGATCGTCTGCGGTTCGGCCATGATGATGCGGTGGTTTTCCAGACGTCCGTAGCCCGAGGCGTCGGCACGCGGACCACGAACGCTGAACCGAAGGTCAGCCGCTGGCGGCTGGCCGGGGATGAGCCGACCGTGCTGGATCTCGGCATCGAGATCGACGACCGGACCGAGGCTGTCGGCCAGCAAGCCGTTGGTGTTGGATAGTGCATCGGCAAGCGCAACGGGTACGTCGTCACCCTTGAGGGTGCCCCGAACCTCGGCCGTTTCGAGATCGAGGCGTCCCTGGGCATCCGCTGGATTCTGGACGAGTCCGTTCAGTTCGAGCGTGCCGCCACCCGTCGTCGAGGCGTTGGCCGTGATTCCGTACGTACTCCGAGCCACGCGCCGAACACGACCGGTGAGCGAGTCGAGATTGATGCTTGGTCGCTCGGGGATCGCGATGGTGGCCCCCTTGGCATCGAGCGATGCATCCAGCGCGACGCGAGCGGGATCGAGCAGCCCCTGCCCCTGGGCGAGAGGATTGCCCAGGGCAACCTGGTCAAGGCGAATCTTAAAGGGCTGCACGGCGGTGACCTGCGCGCCGATGGCGGTTGCGAGCCACGACGCATCGGGAGTCCACGTCACCGTGGTTGGCTGGGCGAGTTCGATCGTGTTGGTGGTGAAGTTCGCCACGATGGCTTGCGACGTCGCCAGACGCGGCGTATTCAGATCGATCGAAACGCGTCGGGGCGTCCAAGGCAGCGCGGCTTGGGGCGTGGACGAGGCTTGAGCCTCGACAATGATCCGGCCGGACTCTCCGATCGAACCAGCGGCCGCATCGAGCCCGCCGACCCCCACGCCGGCCAGGGCAAGCGTTTGCCGAACGCTGACTTCGTCGATGGTGACGCGTGCATCCAGGTCCCCTGTCTGGTTCGACGTCGCGTTCGCATTCACGACGGCAATGCGACCAAGTTCGGCAGACTCGACGGCCAGATCTAAAGTGGTCTCCACGTTTGCACGGCCGCCCAACGCACGTCCGAGAGAGTTCACGCTCCCTCGCAGGCTCGTCAGCACCACGCTGGTACGCTGCCGTTCCTCGCCTTCGGCGGCGCCCCCCGTCGGCACGCCGTCTAACCGGATCGCGTCTTCGAGCGACATCGAAAGGGTCGTCTGATCGAGGCCATCCGAGATGTTCAGCCCCTGCCCGAATTCGAGCGTGGCATCTCCCACGGTGGCCACGAGCGGGGCCGTCCTGGCGAGGCTCGAGCCCTCCATGCCGATCTTCGGCGCCACACCCTTCCACAGTTGCGCAGACGGCGTCATGCGCAGCGAGGCTGCGTCGATCGATGCTCGCGAGGTCGACGCGCGCAGCCCGGTCGCTTCCAGCCGGGCGTGCTGTGCCTCTACTTCCAACACGCCCGCGAGAAGATCCGAAGCCGTGGGCTCGGTGAGCTTGAGCGAGAGCCTGACATCGGGCCCGACGGCTTCACCGAGCCACGCTTCCAGCGGTCGCCCTGCCGCCTCCATCTCGAAGGCTCGAACGAGCCGCGTTGGCGCCTGGAGCGTGATCACACCGGTCACCTGCGGCAATTCGATCTGATCGCCGCCAAGCATGCGCTCAAGACCGTTCGATCGCAGATCGGCCGACAGCACGGCGGTATCTTCCGCGATGACGGGCGTCGCCGCAAGGTTGATCTTCGTGCTCGCCCCATCGGCCTGAACGTTCAATCGCAGATCGCTGATGACCAGGTTCGGACCGTCCGCAGGCGTGAGCGTCGGGCCGCTCGCGGTCAATTCCGCCACGATGGCCGTATTGGCGACTTGCGGACTGAGATCCGCCATTGGCAGGCGGAAGTCGGAGACCCTGGCCTGAATTCCCTGGCCGTTCTCCATGCTCCAGCCTTCTGGGAGCCACGCAGCAGCGATGGCGTTCGGACGATCGACGCCAAGCATGGCAGGCGTGGTCAGCACAATGGCTTCTTCGGTCCATCGGGCGTCGGCCGATGCACGAAGGTGTGCTGCATCGAGGGCGACAACGATCGAAGCCGAATTGTCCTCGTTCGCCTTCCAGCCAATCGTTGCATCAAGCACGGGACCAGTGATCTCCGGCAGATCGAGCCCAATGTTCTCAAGCCTGGCGAGCCAAGGCTTGGCGGCAAGCACCGGCATGCGTTCGAGGCTGACGTCGATCGATGGAACGACGCCAGCAAGCGAGCCGACGCTTGCCTCGAAGCCCTCCGAGAGCATGCGGACGAGGGCGTCCGCGTCGGCCCATGCTTCGAACGAGAAGGCACCTTCGGGTTGGTCGTTGATTGCAGCACGCGCCGTGGCATCCAGGCGTATCAACTCCGATGGTTCGATGCTCGTGCGGAAGGCGATCTGCGAGAGCGAGACGATCGCGTCAGCACCTCCTGCTCCGGGAACCTGCAATTGCGATGGCTGGAGCGTGGCGCGGAGATCGGCCCGGAACTGAGCAAGCTCCGGCATGGCGCCGCCCATGGGAACGACAAGTTGCTCGATATTGAGCGAGAGGCTGCCAGCCCGAACGACCTGCACGCCTTGGGTGGGCACGGCAACGCGTCGGATGGCCTCCCGGGCCAGGAATGCGCTGGTGTCAATGTTCACCGAACCCGGCGACTCGAGCTGGATTGCACCATCGCGCTGCGAGACCGCCAGCGATGCCCGGACGGTCTGCGATTCGAGCGAGATCGAGGCCTGGCGAGGCAAACCAGATTCGAGACTCGCGACGACCTCGAGGCCAAGGCCCCCTTGCGCCGCCACCATCGCCGACTCTGCCAGCACCTCGTCGCCACTCAATGCGCCCAGCGAACGGGCGAACTCGGGCGTGAGTTCCGCAATGCTCGCCCTGGCTTCGCCCTTCAGGTCGCTGACATCGACGTCTGCCTCGATCTCGAACCGGCCGGCCAAGGTCGCCTCGGCGATCTCGGCCCGACTGGCAGGATGTGCCCGCGGGCTGACCAGCGTGCCCCGTACGTCGGCGTCGATGCGAGCACCATCGGCGACCGCTTGTCCTTCCAATCCCGAGATCGCGACGGTCGGTGAACCGGCTCTCGTCACGGCGAGGTCCAGGCCCTGCAACTGGATGCGGCCGAAGGGAAGCTCGATCGGGTCGCGTTCCTTGGGCGCCTCGGCCGCTGACTCACCGCTGCGCTCGAGCCCGAAAGCTCGCTCGATGTTGGTCGCTCCATCTTCCAGTATCCGAACGCTTGCCCAACCATCGACCACGATGTCTTGCTCGATGTGGGCATCGAGCAGGCCCAGCAGGCCGCCCCCCGTGTTCACGGCCACGCTGGCAATGTGTTCGCCATCGACGTCGTACAACGACGCACGCTCGACCGCGAGATCGCCAGTCCAGGAGAGCGAGACGTGCTCCAGTTCGAGGCGGCCGGGAATGCCAATGTTTCGCGCGACGGCCGGGGCCACAGCGGCGATCAGGGCCGGACCAGCCAACGCGACGAACACCACCAACAGCACGAACGCAATAGCCAGAAACAACAGCGCCTTGCGCAATCGGCGAGTCGGGCGGGTCGACGCAACGTCGGACATCGGGACATTCCTCCAGGCGCAGGATAGTGCGCAGCCCCCACCAATGGGCGGGGAGTGAAGCGGGATTCACTCATCCCGTTGGGGAGCCGATCGGTGCTTGTTGGCAAACCTGCATCGCCGCAAGCCCAGCCACGCAAAGCACTCGAACGCCAGAAACCCGGCAAGCACGAGCGCGATTCCCGATGCGGCAAGAAGCAACGACCAGCGGGGCGGCGTGTGCCCGACGCCACCGCCCAAGTACCTCGCAAACTCGGTCTCGAGCCCCCACGCGAGCGGCAGCATCAGCGCGGCTCCCAAACCCGAAACAAGCCAGCCCGCAGCGCCGTGGCGGACGATCGTGTGCGCAAGTTCCGGATGCATGCGTGAACCCGCCTGGGCGCCAAATATCACGAGCCCGCGCGCCTCGATCCACGTCAGGGCCCCCAGCATCAGCATGGCGACGGGGGTCAACAGGCATCCGAGGATGATGCCCAGGGCAATTGACCCGATGACGCTGCCGGGAGTCCACGAGGCCGCTCCGCTCGCCGTACGACGTTCCAACTCCAAGAGCAGCAGCACGCCGACGCCCAGCAGTTGCCCGATTGGCAGCGCGCCCAGCAGGAGAAGCGCGCGGACCGGCGGCTTCGACACCGACATCGAGTCCAGCGTGCCCAGCGGATGGCGAAGGACGAGCCAACTCGTCAGCAGGAGGGGCCCGAAGCCACGGTGTCGCTGCATGGGCGATCCCTGCCTCCTTGCAGGCAGGCTTTGCTCGATTGGCAAGCCACACTCGGGACACACCCCGGCCGCCGGCAGCCCCTCGATGATGTAGCCGCATCTCTCACACAGCAGCGTTTGGTCATTGACTTCGGGTTGTGGATTGGAGGGCGGCACGGGCCAAACTCGCGAAGAACTTCAGGATTTTCGATCCATAAGCTTTTTGTTAGGATCTCGTGGCCAGATTAGCGATTTTCGTCATTTTCGCCACAACCGGTAAAGTCGGCCTTCAACCCTTCCGATCGATCGTACGGGCGACGACCGCCCCCTGGAGATCGAGCCATGGCCATCACCGACCCCACTCCGCCCAGCGTCCTGCCCCTCCGCGAAAGGCGCCGGCACCCTCGGTTCAGCGTGCCCCCGATGTACAGCCCCATCGCCGTTCGAACGCTGGACAGCGACGAATTCAACTTCGAGGGCCATGCGTACGACGTCAGCGAGGGCGGGCTGCAGTTCGAATTGGACCGCCCCTTTGAGCCCGGCACCCGTCTGGCGATGCGTATCGAACTTCCCGGCGACATGGCCTTCGGTCGCTCGCCGCATGCCGGCCCCGGGCGCGACACCGGACCCGGGCGGGCCATCTTTGTGTTTGCCACCGTCGTATGGATCTGCGAGGAGCAGTTTGGTCCGGCCAGGATGGCGGCGGTCTTCAACATGTTCTGCCGGGCCGGTGACAAGGACCGGCTGAAGCAGGCTCTGGCTCAGACGATGGCCCGGGCCGCCTGAGTCAGGGTCCCGCAGCGAACCAGGGAGTTGGGACGGAAGGCCCGGGTGCATGCCCGGGCTTTCTCGTAACGAGTCCGATCCACGCGTACGATCTCCGACATGTTCGCCGATCGCGCCACCATCACGATTTATGCCGGCAAGGGCGGAGACGGCTGCGTCTCATTCCGCCGGGCCCGCGGGCTGCCCAAGGGTGGTCCTGACGGCGGCAATGGTGGCGACGGCGGGAGCGTCATCCTGGTCGCCGACGAGAACGTCGGAACGCTCTTGGACTATCGCGGCAAGCACGACTGGCGCGCTCGTGGTGGTCGCCCCGGGGAGGGCGCCCAGCGGCACGGCGCGGGGGCCGACGACCTTTACGTCCACCTGCCCCCGGGCACGCTGGTATACGACGACGATACGGGTGAGTTGCTCTACGACCTCGGTCCGGGAGATCGCGTCATCGCGGCACAGGGCGGCAGGGGCGGCTTCGGTAATGAGCATTTCAAGAGCGCGACCCATCAGACGCCTCGGCAGGCCACCAAGGGCGAGCCCGGCGAGGTCCGGCGCATCCGGCTCGAACTGAAGCTCATCGCCGAAGTCGGCCTGGTGGGGCTACCCAATGCCGGCAAGAGCACGCTGCTCGCCGCAACGACGGCCGCAGCGCCCAAGGTGGCCAACTACCCCTTCACCACCCTCAGCCCACAGTTGGGCATTGCCGATCTCGACGGCTCTCGACGCCTGGTGATCGCCGACATTCCCGGACTGATCGAAGGGGCCGCCAGCGGGGCGGGGCTTGGGCACGAGTTCCTGCGTCACGTCGAGCGCACGAAGGTGCTGGTCCACGTTCTGGACATGGTGCCCGACAAGGGCGAGGTGGCCGAGAACTACACCAAGATCCGAGCCGAACTCGGTCAATACGCGCCGGCGCTGCTTGAGAAACCCGAGCTCATCGCGCTGAACAAGGCCGACCTTTTCGTCGATGATCAGGAACTGGCCGACGCGATCGAAAGCCTGCGATCTTCCTTGAACGTCGGAGACGATCGGCTCTTCGTGATCAGCGGTGCCGCCCGCCAGGGCCTGCGCGAACTCCTCGAGGCCGCGTGGAAGCTGGTCCACCCTGCGGGCAACACTCAGCCGGGCTGGGCTTCCTCGCCCGCGTGAGCAGGCGCGAACAGCCCCAGCCATTCGGCATTTCCGGTCCCGGCCTTGGCGCTCTTCCCCTTGCGGCGTGATCCGGCGATCGGAGACCTGGTCAAACCTTGGCACGTGAACCCAAGCGATGCGACGGACTCGATCGTCTCGTGAGCGATGCGTTCGGCCTGATGCTGGTCGGTGAGGTGCTCACCGCTCTCGTAGTGCGGCTTGATGAGGCTAATGATGCGACCCCCTTGGCGCAGCCAGCCCGCCGCAGCCGGCAGGGCGAGTCGCTGGGGCGTCCATCCAAGATCCATGACGACCAGATCAACGGCCTCGTTCGGCTCGACGTACAGGGCGTTTGCACGCTCGAGTGCTTGCACCCGTTCGTCGCGACGAACCATGTAATCGAGGATGCCCCTGGCCGTGTCGATCGCGACCACCCGCGCCGCACCGCACGCGAGCAGGCACTGGCTGAAACCGCCGACGCTGGCTCCCAGGTCGGCGCAGTCGAGACCGTCGGGATCCACCGCGAACGCATGGAGCGCGTGCTGCAACTTGTAGAAACCCCGGGAAACCACGCGGGGCACGCCAAGCGGGGCCGTGTCGGCGGGGTCGGCCGATGGTGGAATCATGTCACGCAGCGCCGACGGGCACGCCGACGATTGCAATGCCGCGACGATCGGCCTCGGCGATGACGTCTTCCTTATCGATCATGATCACGTCGCCGGCCGCCAGCGCCAGGCAGCCCGCGCCGGCGTCGTGCATCCGTTCGATCGTGGTTACACCGATCGTCGGCACATCGCTGCGGCGGTCGTGCCCGCATCGCGCCCCTTTGCACAAGGTCCAGCCCTTGGCCTTGCAGAGTGCGCCGGCCCGCTCGATCATTCGATCCGTGCCCTCGACGGCCTCGACGGCGATGATGTCTCGCTCGCGCACGGCTACGGCCTGACCGATATCCAGGCGGAGTAGGTCGACCAACTGCGGCCAGACGAAATCGATATCGGCCTGCTGGCCCGTGGTGGGCTGCCGGCTGGTCATGACGCCCGCATCGGCCAGTTCGTTGGGAATCGAAGTCGTCGAATCCAGGAGTTGCACGCCGCTTCGTTCGAGTTCGTCGGCGATCGCCCCGAGCACGGCATACGACCGGCGGTCGTGCCGGAGCTTGCGGTGCCACGCGAGCAGGGTCGGAACGTCGGGAACGTTGCGCACCATCCGGAGGGGGTCGTGCATCAACTTCGCCTTGTCGACCTTGCCCACCATGATGGCATGGCGGACGTTCCGCCGGGCAAGCGCCCGGCCCCAACCGCCCACGCGGAACAGGCCGACCTCGTGAAAGCTGTCGCACAGGTTGGGAAGTTCGGCCTCGTACATGTTGGCCAAGCCGATGCCATGGATGCGATGGCCGATCTCCCGCAGGCCTTCGGCCACGATGATCGGCAGCCGTCCGGCGCCGGCAATCAAGCCGATGGCCGTCGGCGGCGCAGGGGGGTCGGGCAGGATGACCAACGGACGGGGCACGGGAGTGTCGCTCCATTCGAGCAGGTCAGATTCGCAAGCGTTGATTATTGCGCCCGTGACCGTTCGAAGTTGCTGTGTTCCGATCATACACCAAACATGCCGACGTTGACTCAATCGAGAGGCTGCGCGGGGCCGATGGAACAGCCGTGACAGACCAATCAGCAGCGGCCAGCGAACAGAGCGGAGAGCAGAACCGTGCCCCGGGCAGGCCTTGGATCGGCGTGCGATTCACCTGCGCGGGGGCCTACGTTCGCGTCTACCGGGCCCCCGATGCCGGCTGCTACGTCGCACGGTGCCCCAGATGCGGCATGAGCTGCCGCTTCCCCGTCGGCCCGGGCGGTACAAGCAGCCGCCTGTTCGACGCCTCGTGCCGGTGACACCCCCACCCGGGCCGACGCTGTGGGACGCACCGCGTAAAGTGTCATGTGGCAAACCTCCCCGGCATCAGCATCGGTCGACCCAACGAGTCCTGCGCCGCCACGGGCGAGCCCCTGCACCCCGGCGACCGGATCGTTTCGGTACTCCTCGTCGAGCCCGGCGAGGGCTCGCATCGCATGGACGTGCGGGAGCAGGCGTGGCTCGAGGGATGGCGCCCGAAAAAGGATGAAACCGCCGTCGGCGACGTCCTGGCCATCTGGCGGGGCGTCGTACCTGCTCCCAAGGACAAGGTCGACGCCCGACCGGTTGACGACGAGGACCTGGTGGCACTCTTCGATCAGATCGCCGAACCAGAAGATGAGCAAGCGGTGGAACTTCGGTACGTGCTCGCATGGATGCTCATCCGGCGCCGCCGGCTACGGCTCGAGGGCCAACGAAAGGGCCAGTTGAGGGTGCGCCGCGTCACCGCCACCGGAGCGTACATCGACGCGGAACCCATCGAAGTCGCCGATCCGGGGCTCGACGAGGACCAACTCGAGCAAGCCATGGAACGCGTGGCCGTGCTACTGCTGGGTGAAACTCAACCAACGACCGCCGCTGACGCCAATACGACAGCGCAGGCCCAACACACCGGAGAATCGGCGTGAGGCGTGTCCTCGCGACGGCTCTACTTGTGTTGGCGATCACGGCCGGGTGCAACTGCGCTGGCAGGCCCGTTCCGCCTGGGCCGCTGGACGGCGAACGGATCGAGCTTGCCGATTACAGCTACGAGGAAGTGGCCGCTGCCATGAACGAGCGGGCCAAGCGGCTGCAACGCTTCTGGGCTGCCACGATTACCAAGGTGTGGTACGTGGGCGAGCAGGGCGAGAACGAGGTCGAACAACTCGACGGCGACCTGCACATCGTCCAACCCGATCAGATCGCCCTGAGCCTGCGGAAGGTTGGGGTGAACGCGGCGGCCTTGGGCGCCAATAAGCGATTCTATTGGTACGTCGACCTGCTGGCCGACGACCCGGTGGCCCTTATCGGTACGCACGCCAAGGCCGACCCCGATCGGCTTTCGCAACTCGGCGTGCCCGTCCACCCGCTCGATCTTCTGCTACTGCTTGGCTTCTCGCAAGTGCCAAGCGAACCAATGAACCCTGAGATACCGCTGCGCCTGTCGCCCACCGGCACGCGGCTTATCCTGACCGCTCCGGCCCGGTGGGGCATCGTCGAGTACACGGTCGATCCCAAGACCTTCGAGCCAGACCGCATCGCGATCCGCCGCGACCCAAAGGCCAACCCGGTTCTGACCGCCAACATGCTGGACGGCAATGTCCCGTTCGATGACCGCGTCAACCGCGAACTCCCGGAGATCCAGATTCGTGAACGCGTGTTGATCGATGTTCCCGAACTGGACGCCTTCGTACAGATCAGGTTCCTCGGCGCGCAGTCCAGCCGCCGCCGGCCAGACGAGCGAGCATTCGATCTGGGTGAAACGCTCTCACGCTACGGCGTGCGATTGAAGCGTGATCTGGACGTCGAGCATGCCAGGGCGTTGAGTCAATGACCATGGGAGCGTTTTCGTTCTGGTGGCTCTGGCTTGCTGTCTGGCTGTCGATCGGAAGCACGAGCCTCGGCCAGGTGCTGGCCGGCGCGCCCGACGGCCAGCAACCGGGCAATGAGCACGCGTGGGCGCTGACGCCGTCAACCGTTTCCAGCGAATGGGCGTTGTGGCACGTTCCACCACGATTGGGTGAGAGCGGCGCTGCCGATGGCTCGGTGCGGATCGTGGATTCACTCGAACGCAAGCCCGCCGCGATGTCTGCTGCAGGCGGGCGGGTCTGGATGGCCTTTGCCGGCATGGGGAACCAGGCGGGCTATGGGGTGTTCACGGCAGCCGTGCAGCCTGGCGCTATCGCCGGCACTTGGTTTTCCGGTTCCGGCGGCCGGCTGGCTTCCTCTGCGTTCCTGCCAACCGCTGGAAAGCTGCTCTCGATGGCGGCTCGACGCCAGGGACCGGCCGTCCTTCTCGAACATGCCGACAAGGACTTGGAGATCGCCTGGGTTGATCGTGGGATTTGGCAGTTCAGCACTGGGCCGTCGAGGGGCGGCGGTGCATCCCCCCAGGCCATTGCCCTTTCGGGCGAGTCGGTCGTGCTCTCGGCCATCGACGCCGGGCGGCTCTACCTCTGGACAGCGACGCTGCCCAAACAGGAGCCCCGCGCCTCAGACTTTGAGCTCCGTGACCCTGCCGTCTTGCTCGAAGACGCTCCCAGCGAGCACACACAAGCCAGTGAAATCGGACTCCAATGGACGCTCGAAACGATCGACGTCCCGACTTCCACAGACGGCGTGCGCGTCGTCGCGGGTCCGGTCACGATCGGCCCGCGATCGATTCTTGGCACCGCGGGCAACGGGGTCGTCCGGGTGTTGGAGGTGGAAGGCGACGCGGTGCGGCCAGTCTACGAAGCCAAGGGACATGCAGTCGCACTGCTTCCCGCGGCCAGGCGCGGGCTCATCGTCCGCATGAGCGATGATGCTCAGAGCATCGAAGGCCGAGCGGCCACCAGGCTTGAGATCGAGGAGTTCTCGCTCGACACCAGCCGCACGCTCTACACCGGCCCAGCCATCTTTGATGGCCCCGTCTCTCCAAGCGATCTTCGGATCCTTCTGGTGCTGATGGTGCTGGTGAGCGCGTCGCTGCTCTTGTTCGTCGTGCGTTCTTCGAACGAAGCAAAGCCCTTCGCCGCACCGCCCGGTTGCGTGCTCGCACCGCCGATGCCTCGCATCCTGGCATCGGTCGGAGATGGACTCCTGGCACTCCTGATCGGTGGCGAGATTGCACAATTGCTGCCCGAGGGCTGGCTTGCCATGCGGGTGGGCGCGGAGGTCATCGACTTCGCACCGCTCATCATGGCCCTCCTGTTCGGCCTGCTGACCGGCGCGGTGCTGGAGTCGACGCTCGGCCGAACCCCCGGCAAGCTGGTTTTCGGCCTAGCCGTCACCCGTTCGCAAGCGGAGGGTGACGCCCGCGGTGGAATCCGCCGGCCGGGCATCGGCGCCTCGTTGACCCGCAACGCCGTGAAGTGGTTGTTGCCGCTGGTGGCCCTCGCGGGGGCGATGAGCCCGCTCTTGCGCCATCGTGGCGACACGCTCTCGGGCTTGGCGGTGGTCGGCGAGTTGGCACCCTCGCAGAACTCGGGACAATCCGATCAAGATTCGCGCCCCGACGGCCGATAGCGATGTGGGCATGCCCATTGCGTGCCGATCCGCGGAGGCGCCGTGTCGGCCAACGAGAAGCCCGCAGCCGAAGCCACAAGCCCCCAACCGGCCCAAGATCCGGCGGTGGCCCCATGGCGTGAAATCTGGCAGGTCCCCACCTTGGGCATCTCGATCGGCCTCCTGGTTATCGGGCTTGCCGTCACGGTCCTCCACCGCCCAGCTCCAGACTTCGAGGCCCTGCTCGATGCGGCTGACAGGCGAATCGAGGCCCGCCGATACACGGAAGCGCTGGACGTCTTAAACGACACCCTTGGTCCACTGTTGGATCGCAGCTCGTTCACGCCCGAGCATCGGCGCCGCTTCCACATCTTGCGTGCACGCGCCCTGGCCCTGGGGCAAGCCGAGTTCGCCACCCGCCAGACAGCCAACGACACCAACATCGTTCGGGAGTATCGCGAAGCCGAACGCCAGGGCGCGTCACTCACCCCAAGAGACGCGTTCTTCCTCGGGCAGTCATATCTCGGCCTTGGCCAGATCGACCCCGCCCTCAAGCGTGCCGAGGCCATGCCGGCGACCGAGCGGCCGCTCCGCCACGAACTCTACCGCCTGGCGATCGAACGGCAGGACCCGGACACCCCCGGTGGCCGCGAGCGTGTGATCGAGTTGGTTTCACGATTCGTGAACGACCCGACGCTGGGGATCAACGACAGGGCGTGGGCCGAACTCCAACGGGCACGCGTACTGTCGGCCACGGGCGATCATGCCGGCGTAGTTGACCGGCTGCTTCGGTCGTACCCCCAATGGGCTCGAGCCGCGCCGGAGCGCCGCGCGGCGCTCAGCGTAGAACTCGGCGCAGCACAAATGGAACTTGGCGATCTGGAAGACGCCCGCGCGTCGTTGGAACTGGGCGAAGAACTGGCCGAGCCGCAATCTTCGGAGCGGGGCAAGGCCGTCGTCATGCTCGGTCGACTCGACGAACTCGCCGGCCGGCCGATGGAAGCACGGGATCGATACCAGCGCGTCCTTGACAGCTTGGGCTGGGCTCCTGCCGCACAAGCGGCCCGGCTGGGCTTGGCCGAGGTCTATGCGGCCGAGGGCGAAACCGATCTGGCGCTCGACCTTTTCAGTGAGGCAATCGAGATCCTGGGAGAAGGAGGACCGGCCGCAGGCGTCAATGCCGCCGTACTCGAGAATGCGCTCATCTCCCAACATCGCGTCCGTCTTGCCGCAGGCGACTGCAGAGATGCGCTGCGGTATGCACAACTGGCCGAGCAGGTGCATGACGGTGAGCGACCGCCGGAACTGGTGCTGGCGCTTGCCGATGCCCATCGGGGTGTGGCCGAGGACCTCGCCGAAGCCGCGGGCGCGTATCGCGATGACGGCGCCGATGCGCTCACCATGGACGCTGCGACTCGGGAGGAGTTCCGCCGCCACATGCGCTCGGCCGGCGGCTATTACGCGTTGCATGCCGATCTGGTCACGCTCGACGAATCCGCGTTCGAGCGCAGCACGTGGCTCAGCGCGGTCTGCTTCGATCGGGCGGGCGATCTGGAACTCGCCGAGCGAAAGCTGACCACGTTCGTGACGGCCATTAGCGAGAGCCCCATGCGGGCCGAAGCGCGGTATCGGCTCGGTCGGATCTACCAGGCTCGCAACCGACACTCCGCCGCCGAGGGCGCCTATCGCTCCCTGATCGACGACGCGAACGATCCCGAGACGGGCAAGGGCGTCGGCCCCTTCGCGCTCAAGTCGTACGTGCCATTGGCTGAGACGCTGCTGGCCGATCCGGACCCCGAAAACGACGGCGAAGCGCTCGCCCTGCTCGAACGCGTGCTTTCGGGAGGGCTCGTTGGCCCTCAGAGCGAGGAGTACCGCAACGCGTTGGTCGAACTGGGAACGCTTCACTATCGCCGGGGGAACTACGTCCAGGCCATCGATCGCCTCCAGGAAGCGCTCGCCCGATTCAAAGGCGAACGCATGGAGCATCTTATTCGATTCCGGTTGTCGGACGCCTTCCGTCTCGAGGCCGACCGCATCGGCGACGCGCTCGCCCAGGCGATGCCCGGCAGCGAGCGGAGGGAGCTCCAACGACTCCGCGAAGAGCGGCTGCGAACCAGCATCGAGCACTTCGAGCTTACACGCGATGGCCTTGAACGACTGACCGACCTCTCCACGGCCGAGGCTGAATCGCTCCGGAGCGCCTACTTCTTCCTGGGCGCCTGCGCATATGACCTGGGCGATTATGAGCTGGCCGTGAAGCACTATGCGGCCGCCCACGCGAAGTACGCAGGAGATCCAGCCGCACTCGTGCCGCTCATCCAGATCGTCAGCGCCAGGCTCGAGCAGGGCGAACTCGCCCTTGCGCGCGCAGCGAATGAACGCGCACAGCGTCTCTACGAGAGCTTCCCCGACGAGGTCTGGAACAGCTCCGACCTGCCGCTGACGCGCGATGACTGGCAGCGCTGGTTCCAGGCCAGCGAGAAGCTCGCCACCGCCGGTGGCTGACCTTACACCCTGGTCACTTCCACCTTGCCACCGGCCACGTCCTTGATGGCGTAGCCCATCTGGGCGAGTTCATCGCGGATGGCGTCGCTGGTGGCGAAGTCCTTGTTGGCTCGCGCCGCCTTGCGCTGCTCGAGCCTCTCGATGACCACTGGGTCCGGGGCGAGGCCGGGGGCGAAGAGCCCGATGGACGTATCGGCGGAAGCCGGGCGCTCGAGGCACAACACGCCAAGCACGGCGTCGAACTGCCGCAAGACGTCCGCGTCGGCCTTCGTTGAAGACTCAATCCCACCCACCATCGAGTTGATCGCCGCAATCGCCGCTGCGATGTTCATGTCGTCATGCATGGCAGCCGCGAACTCGGTGCGTGCGAGTTCGCTCGCGGTAGCTGCATCGCCCGGCTCCTGCTCCTCGTGCACCCGACGCCACCGCTCGATCATCCGCTGGCTGTCCTTGAGCAACTGCTCGGTGAAGTCCGCGTTCGTGCGATAGTGCGTGCGGATGAGGGCAAGGCGCAGCGCCGCGGGCTCGACGCCTCTGGCGAACAGGTCTCGGGCGGTGAAGAAGTTGCCCTTGCTCTTGCTCATCTTGGCGCCGTCGACCAGCAGGAAGCGGGTATGCAGCCAGTGGCGGGCGAAGGGTGCGCCGCTGGGGTCGGCGTTGAAGGCGCAGCAACTCTGGGCGATCTCGCACTCGTGGTGGGGGAAGATGTTGTCCTCGCCGCCGGTGTGCAGGTCGATGAGCGGCTGGCCGTCGGGCACGCTTCCGTCGGGAAAGGCCGCCTTGGCGAGCACTTCGTAGGCCATGGCCGAGCACTCGACGTGCCAGCCCGGGTAACCGGCGCCCCAGGGGCTGTCCCACTTCATAAGATGGCTGGCGTCTTCCTTCCACAGCAGGAAGTCGGCGGGGTGGCGTTTGGTCTGCTGGTTCGCGTCGTCGACGCGGCCGCCCGCGCCGCTGCGCAACGCTTCGAGCGTGTTGCCGCTGAGGGCGCCGTAGCTGTCGAAGGCGTTGACGTTGAAGTAGACGGCTCGCGAGCCTTGTTCGCCGGTGACGTACGCGCAGTCGCGGGCGATCAATCGCTCGATGAGCGTGACCATCGACGGCACGTACGCCGTTGCCCGGGGCATCATGGCGTCTTCGATGGCGACCTTGAGGCCCAGCTTCTTCGCATCCTCGATGAAGCGTCCGCCGTAGAACTTCGCGATGGCGTAGGGGTCGCTAGGGTCGATGTCGGCACCCTTGGGCAGTTTGCCCGCCTTTTTGGCCTCGAGCAATCGCGTGCGGGCGGCGTCCATCTTGTCCTGGCCGCCGCCGTCGGCCTGGTCGTCGTCGGTCATGTGGCCGACGTCGGTGATGTTCATGGCGTGCCGCACCGTGCGCGGGCCCGCGTGCTCCTTGCCGTCGGCGTCCTGGATGGTGCACAGCGGGCTCTCGAGCCAGCGGCGGAGCAGGTCGGCGATGAGGAACGCCCGGAAGTTGCCGATGTGGGCGTCGTCGTAGACCGTGGGGCCGCAGGTGTAAAAGGTGACGCTGCTCGGATCGGTGGCGCGGAAGGGCTCGACGCGCTTCGTGAGGGTGTTGTACAGGTGGAAGCTCTTGGGCATCGGCGATCGTATGGGCCAAGCGGGGAGCGAACGCGGCATACGCTGGCCCGTGAGCGATCGGCAGCGGCACAGGCAGGTCTCGTTCGAGTTCCTGGGCACGGGCGTGTCCAGCGGCGTGCCGGTGATCGGCTGCTCGTGCCTCACGTGCACGTCGGCGGACCCCAAGGACAAGCGCTTGCGCTGCTCGGCGGCTCTGCGTTTCGGCGACGACCGGGGCGAGGAGCGGACGATCCTGTTCGACGCCGGGCCGGACCTTCGCCAGCAGGCGCTGCGTTCCAAGCTCGAACGCGTCGACGCGCTGCTGTTCACGCACAACCACGTCGACCACACCTGGGGGCTCGACGAGCTGCGCCGCTTCAACACGCTCATGGAGGGGCCGGTAGACATCTACGCCAGCGACCACACGCTGGACTTCCTCCGCCGCGTCTATGGCCACATCTTCGACGCGGGCAAGAACATCCAGCCCAGCTACGTCGCCAGCGTCATCCCCCACCGCCTGCTGCCGCTGGTGCCCGAAGCGTTGTTTGGCTTAAAGATCACGCCCATCCCGCTGCTGCACGGCCGGCTTCCGGTGCTCGGGTTCCGGGTGGAGGCCGCGCACCCCACCGTCGCCGGGCGCACGGGCATGGACGAGTTGCTGCCGCTGGCGTACTGCACCGACGTCTCGGGCATCCCGCCGGAGAGTTGGCCCTTGCTCGAAGGCCTCAAGACGCTCGTGCTCGGCGCGCTGCGGCCGCGCCGCCACCCGACGCACTTCTCGATCGACGAGGCCGTCGCGGCGGCGGAGAAGATCGGGGCCCAGGAAACCTGGTTCATCCACATGAACCACGAGGTGCGCCACGAGCCGGTCGACCGGGCGCTGCCCAGCGGCATCCGCTTGGCGTGGGATGGGCTGGTGCTGCCCATGTCGCGCGAAGAAGATCGCAGCGAGGGCGAGTGGGCGCTGGGGTGGCGGGAGTAGCCGGCCTAGTCGGCAGCGCTCTCGGCCGCCCCCTCGGTGGACAGGTGGATGCTGATCCGCCCCACCTTCACGCCCAGCCGCTGCTCGATCTCGGCGATCAGTTCCGGGTTGCGGACGCCGGCCATGACGCGGTCGCTCAGGTCTTCGGGCAGGTCAACCATCGAGCCGTCGGGCGCGACGACGTGGGCGTGCTCGTCGGTGATGGCGTCGAAGCGGGTGGGGCCGCCGGGCGAGGCCAGCTTGCGGCACAGGCCGCGCTGGGTCAGCATCTCCAGCGTGTTGTACACCGTGGCCAGCGAGATGCCCGCCTCGCCCTGGCTCTCGCGCACGGACTCGTAGATCGCTTCGGCCGTGGGATGCTCGCGCGTGGCGGCCAGGGCGGCGTAGACCACCTGCCGCTGGCGGGTGCAGCGCAGGCCGTGGGCGGCGAAGAGGGCCCGGTGGTCGTGGTGGGCGTGTTGCGTGGACTCCAACATCTTGGAATCATTCTAGGGACGGTTGCCGACGCGGAGATGCACACGCCTCGAAATGGTTATCACACCGGCGGAAAATGGCTGACGACCGGTCGTCAGTCATTTCCGTGCGGTCGTCGGTCGCTCCCGTGCGGTCGTCGGTCATTCCCGGGCGGTCGTCAGCCATTCCCGGGCGTTCGGCAGCCGCTCCCGGGCGGTCGTCGGTCGTTCCCGGGCGGTCTGCAGCCGCTCATGGGCGGTCGGCGGTCACTGATAGACGGTCGTCAGCCGGTCATGACCGCTCCTGAGTGACTCGGGACTGTTCCCGGGCGGCCGAGGACCGCTCCCGGGCCGTTCGGGCGGCGGTCCGAGAAGCGGCTGCGGCTCAGTCGTTGACGTGGAAGCCGTGAGGTGGGTTGTACACCGTGCTGAAGCCCCGGTAGGGCCAGGCGCGGTCGCGGCCCACCCACTGCTGGCCGCCGGTCGAGCGGATGTGCTCGATGAATCGGGCGTCTTCGTTGGTGATATGGAGTTCGGCGACCAGGGCGCCCATCGCCGAGGCGGCGGCGCCCAGTGCGAGCAGGATGAAGACCGTCGCGGGGCGTGGGCATCGCGTGGTCGGGACGATCGACGCATCTGCCCCGCACTCGGCGCAGGTGTCGGTGGGCGCGTTGGTCTGGTCGTAGGTGCACCGCCAGCAGAGGCCCCGCCGGGCGCGTCGCCTCCGCACGCCGAGCACAGCGTCCGAGATCAGGTCCCACGCGGCCACGAACGGAGCGGCGACGAACAACGCCAACAAAACGCCGGTCAACCCCATCCCCAGGAGCATGTTGTTGAGCGGCGGCATGAAGGTCCACGCCCGGCCGTATCCGTATACGAAGAAGCCAGCGGCGGCGGGCACGGTCAGGGCCGCGAGCGTGAGGCAGGCTGTGCGAACGCTCGCCCCGCGCATGCCCGAAGATTAGGAACCGGGCTCCTCTTGCACCTTCTCCTTGGCTTCCTCGATCGTCTCCTCGGCCTCCTCCAGGTCGTCGCCTTCCGGGTCGGGCTCGTCCTGGGTCGCCTCGGCGGTGGGCTGGAGGGCGAGGGTGACGACGATGGGGTGGTGGTCCGAGCCGATGTCCGCGAGCACCTCCATGCGCACCAGGCGGAAGTGCTCCGACGCGAAGACGTGATCGATGGGATACCGCTGGATGCGGCTGCGGGCGCTGAAGGAGTTGAACAGCCCCCGGCCGATCCGCGGGTCGAGCAGGCCGCTGACGCGCTGGAACAGGCGGGTCGTGTGCGACCAGGCGACGTCGTTGAAGTCGCCCGCGACGATGGTGGGCGTGTCGTCGCCCGAGTCGTGCGCTTCCTTGATCTCCTTGGCGACCGTCAGCAGTTCGGCATCGCGCTGGTCGCTGTCCTCACGCTCGGGATCGACCGGGCGCTTGAGGCCCGGGGGCTTGGGGTGCAGGCCGTAGAGCCGCACCACGCGCCCCGATGGCAAGCGAACGCCGGTGCGGATCGAGGGGACCTCGTCCTCCACCAGGAAGCGGACGTCGGGCTCGACGAGTTCGAAGCGGCTGTAGAAGAGCAAGCCGTAGTGATTCTCCTGGGGCTGCTCGACGGTGTGCGGGTAGGCCTCGGCCAGTGGCTGCACCGCCTCGTGCCACCATTGGGTTGGCTCGGCCAGGAGCACGGCGTCGGGATCGACGCGTTCGACCAGTTCGAGCAGTGCGTCCGAACGGCGGTTGTCGTAGCGGACGTTGTGGATCAGCAGGCGGATCCTTTCGCCCGGCTCGGCCCGGGCGTCTTGCATTTGGACCGCCAGTATCGGCGTGTAGGGGGCGATGCGGAAGAGCTGCCAGCACAGGGCAGCAAAAAGCAGCGCCGGCAGCACCACCCGCCCTAGCCTGGACGCCCGCGACCCGGGCAGGCCGGCCCGGCGGCGCCACCGCCACGCCAGCAGCCCGATCGTGGTCTGGGCCGCCAGCGTGATGGCGATCAGCACCGTGATCTGGATGCGTGGGAAGTCGAAGATCCGGACCCACCACTGGTTCGTCTCGATGATCGGCAGCAGCGTGGCGACGCACAGGGCCAGGGCCAGCAGTGCGAACGCCACGCGCGAGCCGGTCAGCAGCCAGCCGGGGGCCGGCGGCTCGGGCGAGCTAGCCATTGGCGGGCTTCGCGCGGCGGCGCAGCCGCCGGTCCCACTCCACCACGCCGTCCTTCAGGCGGATGACCCGCTCGCAGCGGTCGGCCACCGAGTCGTCGTGGGTCACCATCAGGATGCTCATGCCGCCGCTGTGGAGCTTCTCGAACAGGGTCAGGATTTCCTCGCCGGTGGTCGAGTCGAGGTTGCCGGTGGGCTCGTCGGCCATCAGGACCTTGGGCTCTGCCACCAGCGAGCGGGCGATGGCCACGCGCTGCTGCTGGCCGCCCGAGAGTTCGCGGGGGCGGTGCCCCAGGCGGTCGCCCAGGCCAACCAGGCCCAGCTTCTCGATGGCCCGCTCGCGGCGATGGGCCGGGTCGACGCCCTGGTAGAAGAGCGGCACGGCCACGTTCTCTTCGACGGTGAGCTGGGGGATGAGGTTGAAGGCCTGGAAGACGAAGCCGATGGTCCGCCCGCGGAACTGGCTGAGCGACTCGTCGTCCATCTCGTTGATGTCCTTACCGGCAAGCAGGTATTGCCCGTCGGTGGGCTGGTCGAGGCAGCCCAGGATGTTCATCAGCGTGCTCTTGCCCGAGCCCGAGGCGCCCATGATGGCGACGTACTCGCCCTCGTGCACGGTGATGTCCACGCCCCGGAGGGCCTCGACCATCACCGAGCCGTCGGGCTTGTAGTAGACCTTGCGGACCTTCTTGAGCTCGGCGACCGTCGGCCGATCGGCGTAGGGATTGGGGATATCTTGTACGCCGGAAGTATCGGCGTGGTCGGCCTGGGCGGTCGTTGGCTGGGTCATCATGGAAGTCTACCGGTGGCTGGCGTCGGGGTTGGCGGTCACAAGGACGAACCAAGGACTTTCTTGTGGACAAGAGTGCGCCAATCATGTAGGCCCGGCGAGGCCTGGCCTTGCCGAGGCGAGAAACCCGAACGTCAGTAGCTCAATTGGTAGAGCAGCGGATTCCAAATCCGCAGGTTGGGGGTTCGAGTCCCTCCTGACGTGTTGCCCCGAATGACTCGGGGCGGATTCGGAGTGCTGATGGCCTTTGCGATCTACAAGCCCGGGCAGGGGTACTGGACCCGGACGATGACGGCGGTGTTCGGCGGCGTGCTCGTGCTGGCGGCGGCCGCGTGGCTCTACGGCCAGGCCCTGCTCATTCCCCTGCCCGACCGCGCCTGGATCACCAGCTATGGGTCGCCGGTGGAGTTCAACCCCGGCCAGCAGGTCGAACTGCTGGGCGAGGCCGGCCTGGGCGAGCGTCCGGTCATCGGATCGGCGACCGTCGAGACGGTGGAGCCCAGCAGCAACGGCGGCGTGCTGACGGTGGTCGACTGGCAACTCCAGGAAGAGGCCCAGCGCTCGCAGATTACCGCCTTGCAGACCCAGGGCGGGCAGATCGCCACCATCTCGGGCGGCGGCGTCCGCGGCGTGCCGGTCGTCGAGCGGATCTACGTGCAGGGCGGCATGGTCGTGCTCGTGGTGCTCCTGGGCGCGGCGGTCATCGTCTACTTCGTGGCCATCAAGAAGGGCTCGGTCGACTTCCTCATCGCCACCGACGGCGAGATGCGCAAGGTCAACTGGTCGACCCGCAAGGACATCATCAACTCGACCTGGGTGGTCATCGGGGCCTCGGCCCTTCTGGGGCTGTACCTGTTCGGGTTCGACTTCATCTTCCAGTTTTTCTTCCAGGCCATCGGCGTCTTGGATATTTAGCCCAGGTGCGGCCGGCTGGACTGGCCGTTCGCTGGGGATACCATTTGCTCGAATCGGCCGTGGACCGCGTGGAGCGTGTCCGCGGCCGCTGTCATTCTCTGGAGCGTGCACGATGATCGAAGGCGAGCAGACGACCAAGGCCGGCGAGAGCAGCCCTTCCACCACCCCCGCCGAGCAGGAGGCTCCCGCCTCCACCGCCGAGGCCCAGACCGAGGCCCCAGCTGAATCACAAGCCCAGACCCAGCCCGAACCTCAATCCGAAGCCGCTCCCGCCGCCGGGGAAGGCGCCGACACGCCCGAGGCCGACGAGCCCATCGTCCAGCCGGGCATGAGTTGGTTCGCGCTCCGCGTGGCCTCCAACAAGGAGAGCTCGGTCCGCGACACGCTGCTGCGGAAGGTCCAGATCGAGCACAAGACCGAGTTCGTCGGGCGGATCCTGGTGCCCACCGAGAAGGCCCGCACGTTCAAGAACGGCAAGATCAAGATCACCGAGACCAAGCTCTATCCCGGTTACGTGTTCGTCGAGATGAAGCTCGAGGATGACGGGCGCATCCCCCAGGACGTGTTCTTCCTGATCAAGGAGACCACGGGCGTGGGCGACTTCGTGGGCACGCCGCGGCCGACGCCGCTGGAACTGCACGAGGTCGAGAAGATCCAGATGTCCAGCCGCGCACCCGAGGAAGAGCCCGAGGTTCGCATGAACTTCGTCAAGGGCGAGCACGTGACGATCAAGGAAGGGCCCTTCGAGGGCTACGAGGGTACGGTCGACGAGCTGCTGCCCGACAAGGGCCTGGTCCGCGTGCTGGTGACCATCTTCGGCCGCCAGGCGCCCATCGAGATCGAGGAGTGGAAGCTGGCCAAGGCCGACGAGGGCTGAGCGATCACTCACGACCCGACTATCGCGGTACGTTGAGCACGCGCTGCCACTTGCGCACGTCGCCGGCGTGCCGGTTCGTGCCCATAGATTCATCCCATGCCTCGTACGTGAAGAGCAACTCGCGGGCTATGGCGAGCGTTTCCCTGTGCTGCCGGCCCAGGGTCGAGGCGAGCACGTCGTAGGCGTCGAGGAGCTTGCGTTCGGCTGTCTCGAATCTACCGAGTGCGGCCAGGACGCTGGCGTGCTGGGCCTGGACCATGGCGGTGCGCCAGTTCGTCTCGCCCCAGACCACATTTGCCCTGCCCAACGCTCGAGTGAACAACGCTTCTGCCGCGTCATCGCGCCCGCTCTGGCGGACCAGCACGGCGAGGTTGTTGGCGGCGATGGCGATCTCCTCGAGGCCTTCGTCGGATGCCGAGTTGCTGAGCGTGAGCACGCGGCGGTAGTCTGCGTCGGCGTCGGAGAAGTTCTCCATTGCGGCGTGGACCATGGCGCGGCGGCGGACGGCCTTGAGCGTGCGCAGGTCGTGGGTGCCGTGCGTGGATTCGAGTTCCGCCACGATCGAATCCATACGCGTGAGCGCGTCATCCAACTGCCCTCGATAGAGCAATCCGGTCGCCCGAGCGAGCTCGATGTCGGTCACCAACGGATCGGCGGGGTCGAGGCTGCGCGCCGCGGTCATCGTGAGCAGGTCGATCTGGTGCGCGGCTTCGGCGGGGTTCTGGTCCCTCTGGAACAGGTCGGTGAGGGCCAGACGGCTGCGGAGCGTGTTGCGGTGGTCCGACCCGAGCGCCTCGGTGAACGCGGAGACCGCCTGTCGCTGGAGCGCGACGGCCTCGCGCAGATCGGCATCGGCCGAGGCGCGCTGGGAGAGCCGCTCAAGAATCTGGGCTTGGAGCAGCTTCGCCGAATCGAGCGCATCGGTAATCTGCGCCAGCACGTCCGTGGGGATTCGGTCGCCCTGAGTCAGAACGCGGACGGACCGCTCCAATTGATCGTACAAAGTCTGGAAGTTCTGCGCCGCCGACTCGGCCCGCTTCGCTTCGTCGTCGGCCCTTCTCTCGTTCTCCTTCGCAATAGCTTCGGCCTCTTGGGCGCGATCGCGCTCGGCTTTGGTCTGCTCGAGCGAGTTGGCAAGGTCGACACGCGCTTGCTTGAGATCCGCGTTGGTGTCCGCGAGTCGCTTGCCGATTTCCTCGGCCACTCCCCTGGCCTTGCGTTCCTCTTCGGCCAGGCGCGTGGCTTCGTCGGCCAGGCGCCTGGCTTCGTCGACGGCATCCTGAAGCCTGCCCGACTGTTCTTCGAGCTCAGCGTTCTTCGATTCCAGCTCAGATTGCGTCCGGGCGAGCTGGGCGTTGCGGGCCTGGAGCTCGCCGTTGACCTCGTGCGTGCGGGCCTCGGATGCCTCCAGCCGCGTATTGGTTTCTTCGAGCAGCAGGACCTTGGACTGATACTCGTCTCGTTCGACACGGGTGTTGGCTTCACGCGTCAGGAGTACGACGTACACCGACATTGCCGCGACCGCCACAACGATGGCTGCAGATACGCTGGAAACGAGCAGCCAATTTCGCTTGACGTACTTGCGCATCCTGTAGGTCGCAGGGGGCGCATTGGCCCTGACCGGCCGGCCAATCAGGTGGTTCTGCAGGTCCTCGATCAATTCGCCCACGGACTGGTATCGTCGGTCCGGCTCCTTGGCTAAGCACTTCTGGGTGATCCAGTCGAGATCTTCCTTCAGCGCTCGACCGTCGGGGATGCGCGTGCTTGGCCGCTTGGGTTCCACCTCGCGGATGATGCGGTAAGCGTGGGTGGTACTCATCTCACCGAGGTTGTGGGTATCGAATGGCAGCGTACCGGTGAGCAGTTCGTACAGCACCACGCCCAGGGCGTAGACATCCGTGCGGACGTCAGCGTCGCCGCTGCCGTCGGCCTGCTCGGGGCTCATGTAGTCCAGCGTGCCGATGACCTGGCCTTCGAGGGTGTGCCGCGTGTCGGCGTAGCGGTCGTCGAGGGCCTTGGCGATGCCGAAGTCGATGACCTTGGGCACCGGCTTGCCATCCTCGCTCGCCACGAGGATGTTCGAGGGCTTGAGGTCTCGATGGATGATCAGCTTGCTATGGGCGTGCTGTACGGCCTTGCATGCGTCGATGAACACTTCGATGCGTTTGCGAAGGGGCGAGTGCTCGTCGTCGCAGTATTGCGTAATGCGAGGCCCATCGACGTACTCCATGGCGAAGTACGGCCGCGAGCCAAGCTGCTGGGGCGTGTGGCCCGCGTCGTACAGACGCGCAATGTTGGGGTGCTCGAGAGCGGCCAGCATCCGCCTTTCGGCCTCGAATCGCTTCAGGACCTGAGCGGTGTCCATGCCGGCCTTGATGATCTTGAGGGCGACGGTGCGATCGGTGCCGTCCTGATGAGCGAGGTAGACGTCGCCAAAACCTCCGCCGTCCAAGCGTCGCACGATGGTCAGCGAGTTGATGCGCTCACCCTCGGGCAGGTCGAGCGAGGCGGCCATGTCACGGATCTTTTCTTTGAACCCTTGCTTGACCACGTCCTCGAACAGATCGCCCGAATCGGCGGCCTGAGCGCCGAGCAGTTCCGCCACGTACCGGCCCACCTCGGGCTCGGCGGAAATGAGCGCATCGAGGGCGGCGGGCCGATCGGCATCGGCCATTTCCAGGAGCCGGATGAAGTGCTCGCGTGCTCGTGCGTGGGTGTCCGGATCCATGCCGCCCCCTTCCTGCCCGGCCCGAGTCCAGTGAAACGGGACGCGGCCCGCCCGAGTACTAACATAGCCCGCCATTGCACGTACGGACCAGAACGGGGGAAGGCGATGGATCCTGAGAACGCCACGGGTATCACCAAGCTCTTGCAAGACGCCGGCAAGGGCGATCAGGCAGCCCGCGAAGAACTGGCGCCTCTGGTGCTGGCCGAGCTAAGGCACATCGCCGAGCGCGCGATGGCCAAGGAGCGAAAGGGCCACACCCTCCAGCCGACCCTGTTAGCCGACCAGGCGTTTATGCGGCTGGTGGGCTCGGCCAAGATCGACTGGCAGGGGCGATCGCAGTTCTATGGGTATGCGGCCCACGCGATCCGGCAGATCCTCGTCGATCATGCCCGGCAGTACAACGCAGCCAAGCGCGGCGGTGGACACGGCCGAATCGACATTGAGGCTATGGGCGGCTTGGGCGATGATGGCGGCCCCGACCGCATCGACGTGCTCGCGCTCAACGACGCGCTCCAGGAACTCGAACGGCTCGACGCACGACAGAGCCGCATTATGGAGTTGAAGTTCTTCGGCCAGCACAGCATCGAAGAGATCGCCCATTTCGTGGGCGTCTCGCCACGCACGGTGAACAACGACGTGCGGATGGCCCTTGCCTGGTTGCGTATGAAGCTCGGCGCGGCCTGATTCACATGTCCGACAGAGATTTCGTTGGCAAGGCGGCACGCAGCGCGTTGAGGATCGCAAGCACGTCGATGGCTTCCTGGGCCAACGCTCCCGCCACGGGAGGCAGATAGCCCATTGATGCCAGGATCATGCCCAGGATGCTCAAGGCCATGCCGCCCAGGGCGCTCTGAAGCGCAATCGTGCGCATGCGGCGGCCGATATGCATGAGTTCGTCGACGCGCTTGAGCGAGGTGTCGAGGATGACGGCGCCGGCGGCCTGGGTCGTGACATCGCTGGCGGCGCCCATGGCCACCCCCACCGTCGCGGTGATGAGCGCCGGCGCATCGTTGATGCCGTCGCCGACGAAGATCGTGGGGGCCCGCTCAGTTTCCTGGCGCGTGATCTCGACTTTCTGCTCCGGACTCTGGCCCGCAAGTACGTGGTCAATGCCGACCTCACGCGCCAGATACTCGACCTCGCTGGCCCGGTCACCCGAAACGAGCATGACACGATCGACGTGGTGGCGGCGTGCCAGATGATCGACGAACGCCTTGCCATCGGGCCGTGGAGCATCGCGGAACTGGTACGTCGCAGCCAGTTTACCATCAACCAGCACGATGCACTCGAGCCCGCCTGCCAGCGGCGGGAGCGACGACTCGAGGCCGGCATCGCGTGCCAGGACGGCCTTGCGGCTGGTGATGGTGACGCGGTGGCCCTCGACCATGCCGACAAGGCCCTGACCAGGCGGCTCGGACACTTCGGCGACCGGTAGGGCCTGCAGGCCGGCATTGTCGGCTGCACGAACAACGGCCGCGGCGAGGGGATGCTTGGAATATCGCTCGAGGCTGGCGGCCAGGGCTAGCGTGCGTTGCTGGTCGAAGTCGCCCGCGGTATGCTGGGCGATGAGCGAGGGCCGGCCAAAAGTCAGCGTGCCAGTCTTGTCGAGGATCATCGTCCGGCAGGTGTCGATGCGTTCCAGGGCGAGCGGGTCTCGGATGATGATCGATCGCCGGGCGGCCAGCGACACCGACCCGATGATGGCCACCGGGATAGCGATCAGCAGCGGACAGGGTGTGGCCACCACGAGCACGGCCAGGAAGCGTGTGGGATCGCCACTGATGATCCACGCGAGAATGGCGATGCCCACGGCCAGGGGCGTATACCACGCACCCAGGCGATCCGCCAGACGGCGCATGTGCGGCCGTTGCTGCTGGCTGGAGCGCATTACCTCCATGATCTTTGCGTATCGCGAGTCCTTCGCGGTGTGCTCGGCGCGCACGGTGAGGGCGCCCTGTCCGTTGATCGCGCCACTGATGACCGCCGAGCCGATGACCTTGGACATCTGGTAGGGCTCGCCCGTGAGGTAGCTCTCGTCCATGGTCGAGCGGCCTTCGAGCACGACACCGTCAACAGGCGAGGCCTCGTGCGGCAACACCACGAGGGTGTCCCCGACCGCGATCGCATCCAGCGGGACGTCTTCGATCATCTCGCCACGCTTCCGATGCGCTACGCTGGGCATGCGACGCGCGAGGGCGTGCAGCGCCGAAGACGCCCTGCCCATCGCATACGCCTCGATCGCCTGCCCGCCCGAGAGCATGAGCACGACCAGCACGCCGGCCAGGTACTCCTGCAGCAACACCGCCGTGACGATGGAAATCGCCGCCAGCAGGTCCGAACCGAACTCTCGCTTGAACAGCTTGATAGCCAGTTCGACGACGAGCGGCCCGCCGCCCAGCAGCAACGCCGCATAGAGCGGCCAATCACGAATTCCAGAATCGGAGAATCGCAACACCAGATGCAACGTGATGCTCACCATGGCAAGCACCGCGATGCCGAGGTACACGCGGTTCGGCCGCGCCGTCTGCTCGATGTTGTCGGTCGCCACCTTGGACGACCGATCGATCAAAGCTCGACCACCCGCATGTCGCCAGACTTCTTCACGTCCCTGGGCGGAAGGGCGACGTCGGTTTCAAACTCCGCCAGGCCCGCGCCGGCCATCTGCTGGCGCACCTTGGCGGCGTTGAAGAGCAGGCCGCGGGGCAGTTCGACCTCGGTCGCCTGGGGCACCTGGCCCGGGCCATCGTCCACTACCCGCACGTCCGGGCGGCGGTAGTTCGATTCGGGACGGGCGGCGATGTAGTCCTCCACGCCCGAGGCCGCCAGTAAGTCGTGAGCGATCTGGCCCTCGGTGCGAGCCAGAACCGGAATGGCGGCGTCGAATGCCTGCAGCAAGCCACGGTGATTCTCGAAGGTGCCAGCCTTCTCGGCCCATGTCGCACCGGGCAGCACCACGTCGCTGGCATCGATCAGGCGGCTGGGCAGCGTGTCGATGAGCACCGTGAACCGATCGGTCGCGGCGTCGGCCAGTTCCTGGGGCACCCAGTCGCTGGGGTAGTTGCCCGTCAGGATCAGGGCGCCGGCGTTCTGGATTGCGCCCAGGAAGTCGTGGAACTCGATGGGGTCCTGGCCGCTGACGGCCTTGAGCACCCGCCGCACGCCACGGGCGTTGGGGGCCTTCTCGGCGACCATGACGAAAGCGCTTTCATCGTCGAGGCTCTTGGTTGGGGGGAAGGCCTTGTCCTCGCCCTTGGTCGGTACGGGGCCCACGGCAAAGATGGCGTTCTCGTCCAGGCTCTTGGCGAGCGTGGCCAGCGCGTATGCCTCCTCGCAGGGGAGCATCGGACTGACGAGGACCGCGAGGCGGCCACCCTTGTCCATCGCGGTCTGGATGCCATCAAGCGCCGCCCGGTAGGCCCGGGGCCACTCGGCCTCGACCAGAGCGCCATAGCGACGAGCCTGGGGTTCGGCCAGGCGGTCGGGGCTATGGACGAACTTCCAGCCGTAGCGGACCTCGTCGGTGATCCAGAACTTGTTGACCTTCTGGTTTTCGCGCGGCTTAATGCGGTAGACCTTGCCCTCGTTATGCTCGATGGAGATGTTGTCGCCGCTGGCGGTGATGCCATCGATGCTGGCGGTCTTCTTGAGGAACCACACGCGCTGGGCGAAGAGGAAGTCCTTGTCGAGCAGGGCCCCCACCGGGCAGAGGTCCACCACGTTGCCGGAAAGCTCGTTGTCCAAGGCCTTGCCTGGGAAGACATCGATCTCGCTGCGGTTGCCGCGGCCGCCGATCATCAACTCGCCCGCCCCGGCGACCTCGCGATCGAACCGCACGCAGCGGGTGCACATGATGCAGCGATCGGCATAGAGCCACACGTGCGGGCCCAGGTCCTTCTTGGCCTGCTTGACCTTCTGCTCCTGGAAGCGGCTGACGCCCCGGCCATATTCGTAGCTGTAGTCCTGCAGGAAGCACTCGCCGCTCTGGTCGCACACCGGGCAATCCAGCGGGTGGTTGATGAGCAGGTATTCCATGACCGCCTTCTGGTTGGCCACGGCCTTGGGGCTGTCGGTGTAGACCACCATGCCGTCGCCGGCCGGGGTCGTGCAGGTGGGCTGGAGTTTTCCGCCGGCCACGGGCTCAAGCTTGTTCTCGTTGCGTGGATTGGGCGCCCAGATCTCGCCCAGGCAGATGCGACACTGGGCCGGCCGGCTCAGGGCGTCGTGGTAGCAGTAAAACGGAATCTCGACGTCGTTGGCGTTTGCCACCTGGAGGATGGTCTGGCCGGGCTCGAAATCGACGGTGACGCCGTTGATGGTGATGCTGGGCATAAGCGACAGGTCTTCCGTGAGTGGGCTGGCGGACGCGTGCTCCGAGGCCCGATGGCCCGTGCTGGCAGGGGCCGGTTCGGGCGATTCGCTGGCTCGCATGGTAGCCGCGGACGGGCTGGGCGAAGCCGATCGGATGGTCTCCACCTATGTCCGCAACCACCCGGGACGGGCTTCCGTACAGCGAGGCATCCCCTCCCCTCGGGGCCGGGCTCGCGAAGGCGACCTGGCCCCTTCTTGCTCTTGGCAGGTCGACTGGTGCTTCGTGACACGAAAGCACCCCGACCACAAGGCCGGGGTGCTCGGATTTGGCGATACGGTCAGGCCAGTGGCCCGATCAGTTGCTCATGGCGGCGTCGATGTCGTTGTAGCTGAAGTTGTCCAGGGTCAGGTATGCCGCAATGCCCCAAGCCGCGCGAGGATCGCTGACGTAGGTCATGTTCTTGGTGAAGGAGGTCTGGCCACTGGCGCCCAGACCGAAGATGCCCGCGGCAACCTCGCCACCCAGCGACCAGCTGCCGTTCTGGAAGCTCTCCAGCGAGGCCTCGTCGGGGAAGAAGATGACAAAGTCGTTGTAGCTGCCGATGCCGCCCAGGCCGAAGTTGACGCGGGCGTGACGGCTGTAGCCGATGACCTCACCCGAGTTGTCGTAGACCAGACCGTCGCTACCGGCGCCACCGACCAGATACCAGAGGCCGTTGAACTCGCCGGGGAAGACGGCCCAGGCGTGGCTGCTGCTGACCAGCCCGTCGAATTCCGGCTCGGTCTTCGACAGGTGGGTGATCGTGGCCTGGGCCTCGGCCTTGGTGATGGCCAGGGCATCCTCGGTCAGGCCGGTGGCGGCGCAGCCGCCGAGCATGAAGGCGCTGCCAGCGATGGCCGCCACTGCGAGAGTCTGAGTCGTACGCATCGAAAATCTCCTGTCCTTCGCACTATGCTGACCCGCGAGAGGCTCGACCCGGCACCCCCGGGTACACCGGGCCGGTATCTTGTAGCTTCAGGAAGCCCCTCACGATGACCAAGCCCACCTCGAGCCCGGTCGCCTCCCCCAAGGGTACGCGCGATCTTTATCCGGACCAGTACCTCCGCCAGAACTACATCACCCGCCTCTGGAGGGACACCGCCCTCCGCCACGGCTTCGAGGAGATCAACGGCCCCACCTTCGAGATGCTCGAGCTCTACACCCGCAAGAGCGGCGAGGGCATCGTGGGCGAGCTCTTCCGCTTCCGCCGCGAGGGCGGCGAGGACGACTACGCCCTGCGGCCCGAGTTCACCCCCACCCTGGCCCGCATGTACGCCGCCAAGGCGGCGAGCCTGCCGAGCCCGACGAAGTGGTTCAGCATCGGGCCGTACTTCCGGGCGGAGAAGCCGCAGCGCGGGAGGCTGCGGGAGTTCTTGCAGTGGAATGTGGATGTGCTAGGGGGGGACGAAGAGATCGGCGACAGCGACGTGCTCTCATGCATGACTGCATTCTTACTTGATACCGGACTTCACGAAGGTGAAGTCACAAATCGAGTGAGCGATCGCCGCAGGATGACAAGATCATTGGTCGAGGCTGGCGTATCCGAATCAAATCAGGAACAAGCTCTTGCTCTGCTCGATCGGAAAGACAAAGTCGACCCG
Source organism: Phycisphaerales bacterium (assembly GCA_040221175.1). NCBI lineage: Bacteria > Pseudomonadati > Planctomycetota > Phycisphaerae > Phycisphaerales > Phycisphaerales bacterium. Next base: position 108,410 of record JAVJVK010000015.1, on the reverse strand, counting down.
GATTCTTTTCGCTCTCAAGCAGTGGCATTGGGCATGTCCGAGTCCGCGGCTTCGTCTCTGCTCCAGGGCACAACCGAGCTGGCATTCGAAGATCTCACACTGATTGAACGCATGGTCAACGCGGGATTCGAATCAGGCTGGTTCGCCTACGACCCATCCATCGTCCGCGGCCTCGCCTACTACACCGGCACCGTCTTCGAGGTCATCGCCGAGGGCGAGCGGGCGATCGCGGGCGGCGGGCGGTACGACAACCTAATCGAGCTCTTCGGCGGGCCGCCCACGCCGGCGGTTGGGTTTGGCATGGGTGACGTCGTGCTGGGGCTGTTGCTGGACGACAAGGGGCTGATGCCGCAGGGGGCGGAGCTGATGGACGCCCTCAGCCGGCCGGGTGCAAGCCTGCGGCCCGAGGCATTCGTGGTGGCGGGGTCGGAAGACGAGGATCCGCTGGTCGAGCCGTTGCTGGCGAACCTGCGGCGGGGCGTGGAGCGTGAAGGGTTTGATGGCAAGCCCTGGGCGGCGGATCGATACGCCGTCCGCCCCATGCACGCGCGGCGGACGTACAAGACGACGCGGAACCTGAAGAAGTTGCTCAACGACGCCGAGAAGCAGCACGCGCGGTTTGCCATCGTGCTGCATGGGGCGGACAAGGTGCAGGTGAAGGACCTCGACAAGCGCGAGGAACTCGTGCACGATCGCGGCGATTTCAGTGTGGAACCGGCGAGCGACGCGTACGTGGGGAAGGCGATCGCCCAGCGGTTGACATGACCCGCATCCTCCACATCTCGACCCGCCTCATCCTCGGCGGCAGCCAGGAGAACACCATCCTGTCGTGCGAGGGGCAGGTCGAACTTGGGCACGAGGTGCACCTTGCGTACGGGCCGATCTATGGGCCAGAGGGGTCGATGCTGGATCGGGTGCGAGACTTTGGCAGGATTGGAGCGCACGAGGTACCGCACCTGATCCGACCGGTTCGGCCGATTGCCGACGTGCGGGCATATCGCGAACTCAAGGCGTTGATCGACGACATCAATCCCGACGTCGTGCACACGCACTCGTCCAAGGCAGGCATCCTCGGCCGGCTGGCGGGATGGCATGCTCAGTGCCGACCCGCGGTCGTACACACGATCCATGGCCCGCCGTTCCTGCCGGGCAGGCCAGTGTCCAACGCGATCTATACGGTCGCCGAACGGTTCGCAGCAACGCGTTGCGACGCGATCGTGAGCGTGGCCGACGCAATGACGCGACAGTTCCTGGAGCGGGGGATCGGGAAGCCCGCGCTCTATACGACGGTGCGGAGCGGCGTGGACATCGAGCCCTACCTCACCAGTCAGCCCACGCGCGACGAGGTCCGCGAACGCTTCGGCATCGAGCCGCACGAGTTCGTGATCGGCACCATCGCGCGGCTTGCGGAGGACAAGGGCCACGACGACTTGCTCGACGCCATCGGGGCGGACCTGAAGGCCAACGACCACTGGCGGCTGTTGTGGGTGGGCGACGGGTCGCTGCGCGGCCACCTCGAACGTCGGATTACCGACATGGGCTTGAAGGGCCGCGTGGTCATGACGGGTCTGGTCGAGCCAGTTCAGATTCCGGGCATGCTCCGGGCGATGGATCTTCTGGCTCACCCGAGCCGCCGAGAGGGATTACCCCGTACCGTGACGCAGGCTCTCTTGGCTGGGGTGTGCGCGGTGGCGTATGACTGCGACGGAACGCCCGAGATCTGTCGTCATAAACAGACTGGATGGCTCATCCCCACCGGCGACACGGCAAGGCTTGGCGAAGCGATCAGACATCTGGCCGCCAGACCCGATGATCGACTGGCCCTTGCGGCGTCGGGCAGGGAGATAGCCGGGAGGGAATTCAGCGCGACGGCCATGGTCGCCGGGCTGGAACACGTCTACCGCCAGGCGCTTATCCAGCGTCGGCGACGGACGGATGGCCCCGTCGGCAATTGATAGCCTTGCCCATGCACCGCACTATTCGCACGCTCGCATGCTCGACGCCGCTGGCCCTTGGACTCGGGGCCGTGGTCGTATGCGCCGGCTGCTCGAGCGGCGGGGCGTTCACGCCGCCGCCCATCGTGGCCGCCCCGCCTGCCCCACCGGATTCGCCCGCTGAATCGCCCACCGGCGGCTCGGGGCCCATCGGCGGTGGATCCGACGCGACGCCATACACGGGCTCGATGGATGCCACCGAGTTGCTGGTGCGGTCGGCCATGGCATACGGCGAAGCGACCCACTACCTGGATGAGGGTTCGATCGTCATCGTCCAGCCCAGCCGCCGGAGTGAGTACGGGTTCGGCACGCTCTATGAACAGGACGGCGACTTTTCGTTCTACGTGAACGGCACCGCTGGCTCGAGGCTGCCCCACTTCGAGGTGCACAAGGTTGGCCGGCGATTCGAGACCGTTCGTTCGGGCAGCTACGGCCAGGCTCCCACGCTGGAAGAGGCCATCGTGCCGTTCCAGAACATCATGACGATCTTCACGACGAACGTGCCGCGAATCCTTGCGGGCGATCACTGGGGACCGACAAACGACTACGAGACCGCCCGCGTCGTGGGCGTCACCAGCGTCAACGGCAGTCCGGCGATCATGATCGAGCTCGATTTGATCGAGCATGGTCCCGCCACGGTCTGGCTCGATCAGGCCACCCTGCTCATCCGCCGCCTCTCCCACGATTCGCCCATCAGCCAGGCCGAGGTGACGGTGACGTTTACTCGCCTCGAAGCGCGATAGAGCGATACCCTCGCGGCACTATGGACCTCCGCCTGATCAGCCTGGGCACCCTCGCCGTCAACCCGCTCTGGAACGAAACCACGCCGGTTCGCACCGGTCACGCGACGACCACTCTGCTCTCCGTTGGCGAGAAACGCATCCTCGTCGATCCGGGCTTGCCCGAAGTAGCGCTCGCCGCTCGCCTTCACGAGCGTTCGGGCCTGCGGCCGTCTGCCATCACCGACGTGTTCCTGACATGCTTTAAGCCCGACATGACCCGAGGCCTCAGGCTCTTTGATCACGCCCGATGGTGGATCCACGAGGCCGAGCGCGAATCGGTGGGCATGGTTCTGGGCGAGACGCTCCGCCGGATGGCTCAAGGAGGCGATCTGGGAACCGGGGCCGGACTGGAAGATGACGGTCCGGACCCGATCGAAGCTTTGAAGGAACGCGTCGCCCAGTTGCGCAACTGCAAGGCCGCGCCAGATCGCCTCGCCGACAAGGTTGACCTGTTCCCCCTGCCCGGCGCTACGCCCGGCTTGTGCGGGCTCCTGGTGGCCTTGCCGAGCCACACGCTCCTGATTTGTTCGGACGCAATCCCCGACGGCGCCCACCTGGCTCAGGGCCGCGTGCTGGATGATTCGGCTGACGTCGATCAGGCTCGATCTTCGTTCGCCGAGGCGGTTGAGATTGCAGACGTTTTTATCTGTGGCCGTGATGGCATGGTGATCAACCCCACCAAGCGCGCGTTCTGATCGAGCCGCCTATGCTGCGCCGTGAATGCGCCAGAACGCGAGGTGTTGGCGGATCTGGTCGGGAAGTTTCTCGAAGAAAACATCGAGAAATCACCGGCGTTTCGTGCATTGGCGCGATATCTCGCCGAACAGACATTGCGTTCGATTGAATCGTGGGAAGATTCGAATTGGGACGATGCCGGGGCTCAAACACAAGATCGTGAGCCCGCCGGCGCTGAGAAAACCGGCGACGATCCCGAAGCACAACCTCGGGTAAACCCAAGCCCCACGCCGCCTCTGACGACTGCGGTTGTCCCGCTTCGAATTGGGGATGCCCGCACAGAAATCCCTGTTTCCGGCGAGTCGAACGCCATCAGTGCTGCGCACGAGGCCGCTCGCTCCGAGTTGATGCGAGAAGGGCACGCAGAGGACTACCTCCTCCGGACTGCCGAGGCCCGGGCCATTGACCTGGCACAGATCTCTTCGCGGTGCCGGCTGAAGGCCGAAGCATGCCGCCATCAGATCCTCCGCCAGAGCCAGCAACGAGACAGCCAGGAGGAGTACGAGTCGCGGCAGCGAATGAACGAGCTCATCTCGACCGCCAAGTCGATGGAGAATTGCTTTCTCTGGATGTTTTTTAGAAGGGGGACGCCTTCAACCGAGTCACAGCTCGAACTGATTGCCGGTTGTTACGATGCCATGGCCGATGCGGCCGACTTGTGCCGAGCCATCGAGCCCATCGACGCCTGGCAGGATGACGAGCAGGTTCGATTGGCCTTGCAACTGCTGGCCACCATGAGCAGCGGACTTCGCGTCTCGTTGGCCGACACCTGGCTCACGCAGCCGGATATCGACCAGGACGAGGTGCATCGCTGGCTGAAATTGGTCACGGCCGAGCATCGCTACCACGTCAAGCGACACATGCAACTCAGCGACCCCGCGGATCCGCAGGTGGACGTTCCCGCAGCACGCGAGCGCGCGATCCAGCTCCTTGCCGAAATCTCAGACCAGCAAGCGAACCGGGAGAAGGCCGAACGACTGCTGAAGCGGGCGCTCTACCACGCTCAGCGCGTGCGCGACGCATGGGAATCACCGTACGACGAAGAGCCGCCCCGCCATGACTGCGAAAAGGTGAACGGTGCGATCGAGAAGCTCATCGAGATCGCTCCTTCGAACCTGGATTCGTTGATTGCCGAGATTGCCTCGGTCGCATCAATCGAGTGCTTCCCTGAATCGGTCACCCCTCACCATCGACTCCGAGTGGCCGCTGAAGCCCAAGCCTCAGATGACGCTCAGACGCAGCCTCGAAAGCCACGTGAAAACGTGACGCGAGCGCGTTCCTGGAGCGAAGACGTGCGACGCGTCCGCGAATTGATCGATGGAGGCCAGATCGTGGTAATCGGCGGCGAACCGCGACGCGACGCCATTGATCGTATCGTTGAGGCCTTTGCCCTGGATGGGTTGGTCTGGCCCGAGTTGACCGAGCACGGATCGGCCGAGCCGATGCGGGCGCCAATCTCCAACCCGCAAACCAAGCTGGTCGTGGTGCTCATCAAGCTGACCGGGCACGAGCACGCCGAGCGCGCACGCGAGTTCTCGCGACAGGCGTCCGTGCCTTACGTGCTCATGCCGGCGGGTTACAACCCCGAGCAGATCGCCGCCGAGGTGCTGCGTCAGGCCAGTGCGCAGTTACGATCGGCCTGATCAGTTTCTCGCTCAGCACCCCGCATCGAATGCGTTCTGGAACGCCAGGAAGTCGAACAACGACAACTCGCCATCGCCGTCGAAGTCCGCCGCCGGGTCGCCGGCATCGAACAGGTTCTGGAACGCGAGGAAGTCGAACAGGGTCAACGAACCATCGCCGTCGATGTCGGCCAAGCACTGGCAGGAATCCGGAATGCCATCGCCGTTCACGTCCGCCTCGGCGCCCACCGCAATCTCGCACGCATCCGAGACCAGATCGCCATCGCAATCATCGATCGGGTCGATCGGCATGATCTTGCGAATCTCGCCGCCCTGGCTGAGCACGTAGACGTCGCCATACGCATCTCGCCCGAAGCTGATGATGCTGCTGATCCCGCCAAACTGGCTGGTCCGCAGTGTGAACTCGGTGACTTCGCCGTCAACCATGCGGATCGACCAGACCCGGTTCGAGCAATAGTCGGCATAGAAGTAGGTGCCGGCCAGTCCATCGATCTGGCAGCCCCGGTAGACCTGGCCGCCGGTGATCGAGCAACCACCCGCACCAGAGTGGTCATAGGTCACCACTGGATCCACGAATGGCGATGGGTCGCAACTGGTCGGGCAGGGCATGGCGGTCGAGAAGCAAAGGTCGCCTTCCCGGCACTTCCAGCCGTAGTTCTCGCCGCCCAGGCTGTCGCCCAGTTGATAGTTGACTTCCTCGCGCGCTCCCTGGCCCACGTCTGCGATGTACAGATCGCCGGTTGCCGGATCGAAGTCGTTGCGATACGGGTTGCGCAGGCCGTACGCCCAGATCTCTTCCGCGTTGCCCGTGCCAACGAAGGGGTTGTCGCCGGGAATCGCGTACTCCAGCCCCGGGTCGGGCGTGCCAAGCACGTCGATGCGCAGGATCTTGCCGAGCAAGGTCGTCAGGCGCTGGCCGTTCCCCAGCGGGTCTCCGCCGCTCCCGCCGTCACCCAGGGCTATATAGAGATGGTCGTCGTTGGGCCCGAAGTCGATCCAGCCACCGTTGTGATTGCTGAACGGCTGGTCGACCGAAAGCAGGACCTGACCGCTGTCCGGGTCGGCCACGTCTGGGTTGGTGGCCGACACCGAGTATCGAGCGATGGTCGTATCGCCGTTGTTGTCTGAGTAGTGAACGAAGAACCAGCCGTCGTCATCGTACTGCGGGCTGAACGCGATGCCAATGAGCCCACGCTCGCCGAAGCTCGAGATCAGCGGGTCGATGTCGAGGAACGGCGTCGGCAGGAGCACGCCGTCGCGCACCACCCGCACGCGGCCGTCTTTCTCGGTCACGAACACGCGGCCGAAGTCACCCGGAGCGTGCACGAGCGCCGTCGGTTGGTTCAGTCCCGTCAGGAACACCTCCGTCCGCACGTCCACCTGCCCCATGGCCTTGGTCGCCGTCAAGCCTGCGGCTGCCGCAAGCGTCAATGTCATGGCCGTCTTCGTGGTACGGTTCATCGTCGCGGTCTCCTATCTCAACGCCACGGGCGATGGCGTTCACTTCGTGGCCCATCGTTCTTCAGGAGGATAAAGCCGCGCCATTGCTCGGCGTTGCACCGAACACCGCGATCGCAGGAATTCTCTGCCGAACGGCGAACGGAGCCCGATCAGCAACCCGCGTCGAACTCGTTCTGAAATGCCAGGAAGTCGAAGATCGTCAGCGAGCCATCGCCATCGAAGTCGGCCACGGGATCGCCCGCATCAAACAGGTTCTGGAACGCCAGGAAGTCGAATATGGTCAGCGAGCCATCGCCATCGAGGTCGGCCCGACACGGCGCCGCTGGCACCGCAAGGGAAACCACCCCGGTATCCGAGCCGGTAGAACTCGTCACGCGGTAGGTCAACGTATCGCCAAGGGTCGCGTCCGCGTCCATTCGAACGAGCGCGAATGCCTTGCCGTCATGCCATGCCAGTTCGGCTTCACCGCTCGGCACCGACGTGATCTCGTAACTGATGCTGGACGGGTCATCACGAACCGTTGCCGGAAGCGAGACGAGCACCGTCGAGCCTGGTGTGATGATGCGCGTGTAGTCGTGGGCAACCGGCGCCGTGGCGCCCGTGGTCGCACCCCCATCGATCGTGATGGTGACCGGGGCCGACCGTGCAACGCGACCGTCGGAATAGCTCGCCTCGGCCCACACGGTGCTCGGACCTTCACCCAGGTTCGCACCGTAGAGGAAAGCTTCTCCACCCGCCCCGTCGACCGCCGCCAAGACGGCGCCCGCGCGCATCAGGCGAATTTCCTGGGCGCCCACGGCATCCAGGTCGAAGGTCACCAGATCGCCGATTTCCCCTATGGTCGTGCTGGGACTGATCGTCGGCAGACGCCCTTGGTTGTTGACCGTGACCAGCTCGGTGTGGCTGCCGCGAGATTCGAGCAGCGTGTCGTCGTAGGCCACCACGCGGACTTCGTTGACGCCATCGGGCAACAGCGACGTATCGAGTTGGAGTTCGCCAGTGCCGACTGCTTCGTCGACCGTCACGCCGTTGGCCAGCAGAAGAACCCGCCCGATCGTCGCGCCCGGCTTCGTGGTCGACGCAACTGGTTCAACGCTGACGACGCCCGACACGCTGCCGGGCAGCGAGAACGAAACGCTCGGGATATACGCAAACGGTCGGGCCAGCGGATCGCCGATGAACTGCACCTGGAACGGAACGAACCCGATGCTTCTCAGGTATGCTTCGCCCAGCGTGGCGCCCTGGTCATAGAAGTAGTGCAGCCGGGCGTGAGGGAACTTGCCCGTGTAGTTGCATGGCTCCTCCACCGTGCCCGAACTTCCCACGGCCCCCTTGGAGATCCAGCGACTCATCTTGGTCTGGCTGTCGGTGCCGAAGTGCCCCGCAAAGCTCGTGAGATGATCGGCAAATGCAGCGGGGCCGAATCCGAAGTCGCCAGCATCGATGGGCGGATTGGCCACGCCGGTCATGATGCCCGCCGCCGTGACGCCGCCCGTGGGCACTTCTCCGTCGACCTGCAACGCGTTGGTGCCCTTGGTCAGCAGATCGGTGATTACACGACCGAACTGCGGCTGCCGAACGTTCCGGGCCGAATCGGTCGTGTTCATGAAGTAATACGTGTCATCCGAGCCTCCGGGTTGGGTGCCGTCCGTCGCTACGGACCGCCCAATCATGGCAACGACTTCGTCGATAGTGTTACCCCGCTCGCCCGTCCAGCCCAGGACGGCGCCGATGAAAGACTGCCGAGCCAGTGGCGAGGTGCTGGGATTGCCGGCCGCGTACTCCACCTCGCTATCGAACGCACGAGGCTCGCCGATCGGGCGATGGAACGGCTGCGTGCGCGTCACCGACAGCCCGCCAGCCAGTACTTCATCGGCGTAGAACGCCATCGTGTAGGCGCTGGAGATGCCAAAGTTGTTCACTGGCGAGCACGAGTCCGAGACCGTCGTCGACGCGGCCATGCGATACTGCGAGGGTGGCGCGACGATGATGTAGTCGGCTCGATCCGCGATGCCGCGTGCGTCGAGCTCGCCAAAGAGGGCCACGAGGTTCCGATCACGGAAGGCTGTGAAGTTGGCGGCCTCGGGCGTCATGTACAGAACGGCCGTTTCGGGAAGACCACGGGCGGCAATGTACTCGTTGGCGGCCCGCATCGAATCGGGAGAGCCGGGATCGACCACCAGCACCGCATGCTCGGCCACGCCCGGTCCGGCCAGGCCTGCTCGGGCGATCAGGAACGTGGCCACCATGGCCGGCATTGCGGCCCTACGTGCGAATTGATTCTCAAGCATTCCTCGCCTCCCTGCAGTCGACCAGATCAGTGCTCCATGCAGTTTCGCCCATTTTCCGACGCAATGCAACCCCATTGATCACCGAAGTTCTCTGGCTCAACCGACAAAAAATCTGCGTATTTGGGTAGAGTTTGGTATTGTGTTTCTGCCGGAAATCGGCGAAGCTATGCAGCGGAGGCTGCCAGGAGCGTGCCAACCCGGGGGTTCAAACGCCATGCACATCCACGTCTGCCGACACGCTCAGGCCGAAGCGACTTCGGTCACCGGCTTGGATATCGATCGGCCACTGACCCGCGAAGGTCGTCTCCAGGCCCGATATCTCGCCGGCCTCATGAGTGGGCTGCTGCCACCCGAGCGCCCACGGCGTGTCGTCGCCAGCCCGGCCGAACGGACGCTGCAGACCGCTCAGACCATCGCCGACGAACTCGGCCTGACCGTGAGTACCGAGGAGGTCCTGCTGCCGACGTGTTCGGCTGGCGAAGCCTTGTCGGTAATCCAGGAACTCGCACGTGGCGTCCCGCTGCTACTCGTCGGCCACAACCCGACCGTATCTTCGCTCGTGTCGATGCTCATGCATGGGCCGAGCGCGGGCATTCAGATGTCCGGACCGGCACTGCGTACCGGACAGATGGCCACCCTATGGGCCGAGGAAGGTCTCCAGCCGGGGGCATGTCGGCTGATCAAACTCCATCGCTACGAGCCCGCACTCGCGTCCTAGCGGTCTTGTAGCAGTGGTTACTTCTTGCGCCGTCCACACCAGCCGCAGGCACCCTGTTCACCGATCGGACCTCCGCACGCCTTGCATGCCGATGGCGATCGCGGAGCATCGGCAAGCCCTTCGATGCCTGGCGCCGATTCGTAGCAATCGTGCAGGGCTTCGGGCCCATGCATCTCGACGATGAGCGCGGCGACATCGACCGACGCACCGCAGTGCGAACATGCTTCGATCGATGCTTCCATCGGCAGCACTTTGCCGCAATTCGAACACGGCGGGGCCATCTCTGGCGGCAATGCACTCAGATCCGGCAATGCATGATCATCGAGTTCGCCGTCGATCTCCATCGGCTCACTGGCCCACTCTTCCAGCAGGTACGCCGCCAGATCCGCGTCGGCGCTCGCACCAAGCAGGACCTCGTACGAGCCGCTATGGCGACCCCACGCAAGGGCGCTGTCGCTGTTGCCCCCCACCACTTCCGCGGGCACGCCGTTCTGGACCAGATAGTCGCGAGCCGAAACCGCATGGACGGCCGAGCGGAATCGAAACGGTGGGCCTCTTCGCACGATCAGACCCTTCAGGCGGTGGGGGCCGGCTCATCGGCATCGGCTCGCATGAATAGTGCCTGCCCCTTCGTGACCGACTCGCCGGGCTTGAGCCCGTGTTCGCCCCGCCATTTCGAGAACGCCTCGAGTTCACCCGCTTGCGGCACGTGGGCCCCCAGCATCTTGAGCACCTCGGCGGCCTTCTCGGGCATAAACGGCATGAACAGGGCCGCGGCGATGCGCAACGCTTCGGCGCAGTTGAACAGGATCAGTGCAAGATCCGCGTGATTCGGATCTTCCGGGCCGGTGATCTTCTTCGCAAGCCGGAAGGGCTCGGTGTTGTTGATGTAGCCATCGATGGCCGTGACGATCGCCAGACCCTGGTGCGCGGCGCCGTGCAGGTCGACGATGCCAAACAAGTCTCGTGCCGACTGCACGTGTCCGGCGGTCAGGTTGGGCCAGTCCACTCCCGCGTGCACGGTCGCGTCGCGCGCATCGGGCACCTTGCCGTCGAAATACTTATGGATCATGTTCACCACGCGACTTGCGCAATTGCCCAAGCCGTTGGCGAGCTCGGCGTTGTAGATATCGACGAAGTTGGCATGCGCGAAGTCCGCATCGGTCGAACCGAGCGGTCCCTGCGTTGCCAGATACCATCGCAACGCGTCCACCGAATATCGATCGCCGTACGCGCGCAATTGATCGATCTCGATGAAGTTGCCCATGCTCTTGGACATCTTCCGGCCCTCGGCCACGAAGTACGCATGGGCATACACGCAAGCAGGTAGCGGTTCGTCGAGCGCCATCAGCATGGCGGGCCACACGACCGCATGGAACCACAGGATGTCCTTGGCCAGCAAGTGGATCGATGCAGGCCAGTAGTGCCGCCGTTCGGGCGTATCGACCACCGTGAGGTAGTTGCATAGCGCCTCGATCCAAACGTAGACCCGGTGTCCAGGATCGTTGGGCATGCGGATGCCCCAATCCGCGCCGCCGTCGTCTTTCACTGCCCGGCTGACGGGCACGTCCTGCAAGCCCTGTCGAAGCCTGCCCAGGACCTCGTTTCGGCGGGCCTCGGGCTGAACGAAGCGCGGATGCTCTTCCAGGTATCGACCGAGGCGCTCTTCGAACGCCGACAGCCGGAAGAAATAATTCTGCTCGGTTCGCTTCTCCAGCGGCTTGCCGCTTACGGGGCTCTTGTAGTCATGGGCCTTGGCGACCGATTCGGTGACGTACTCTTCCTGGCCCGGGTCGTACCAACCCACGTAATCGCCCAGGTAGATATCGCCGCTATCCATCAATCGCTGGATGTAGCCGCTGGCCCGAGACTTGTGTCGCTCCTCGCTGGTGCGAACGAAGTCGTCCTGGGCGATCTCCATGAAGGCAAACGCCTCGCGAAATGCCTGGGCGTTGCGATCCGCCCAGTCCTGCACTGGCACGCTCGCTTCGCGAGCCCGATCGATCACCTTCTCCGCGTGCTCGTCGGTGCCGGTAAGCATGAGCACGTCGTCTCCAATCATTCGGTGGAAGCGCGCGATCACATCGGCCAGCAGCGTGGTATAGCAGTGGCCGATGTGTGGACGATCGTTGACGTAGTAGATGGGCGTGGTTGCGTAGAAGGTCGGCATGCCCAAGTGTATGGCTCGCGGCGCCGACGCTCTCGGCCCGGATCAGCCTTCCTCGGACTCAGACTGGTGCAATCGGCCCACCTTCTCGAGTTGCGGCAACTCGATGGGCGGGAGCTTTCCGGCCAGCGCCTCGGCGAAACGGAAGATCTCCATGCCCTCCATGGCGTCCATGAGCGAAACCATGGCCTTCAGACGGGCCGCATCCGAATCGGCTGCTTCCGTCGCTTCCAGTTCGCTGGCGAATTCCGACGCGTCCAGCCCGGCTTCGGTCAGGGCCGATCGAGCATGGGGTGCACCCCGCACCGCCACCGACCGGAACATTCGCGCCGCATCGTCGGTCAGGCTCGTCATCGTCGTGCGAGCCATGAGCAACTGCATCTGCTGCTGCTGCTCTTCGGGCGGCAGCGCCATGATTTCCTTGCTGAGCGCTTCGCTGCGTGCACGCACGTACTGCTGCACGATGAGGCGGTTGGTCTCGCCCTGCTCGTTGCTGAGCACGCCCTCGGTCACGAGGTACGAGGAGAGATTGGTCACCGAGCCCATGGCCTTCATGACTTCGGAGGCATACGCCAAGCCGGCGCGTTCCTCGATTTCGATCGTGTCGAACAGGCCCTTGGCCACTTCGAGGCCCAGATCGGGGTTTTGAATCACCAGCCTCTGAACCTCTTGAAGCCAGGCGCGAACGCCAGCTTCCACCTGCTCACGCTGATCGGCGGGGATGGTCGGGTTCACCGCCAGCGCCGCGATGTCGAGCCACGTGGGCGGCGGCACGGGCATGCCGGAATCGTCCACCGTGTAGATGTTCTCGAACTGCGGCTGGACCGGCTGACGCGGTGCCTGGGCGGGGCCAACAGGACCCGCGGGCGGCTGTTCGGCCTGGGCCAGGACCGTGCCAGAAAGGCCGCCGATGGTCAGGCCCACGCAAAGCAACTTGAAAGTGCGATTCATCGATCTCCCCTTCCCGCGGCGCGGGCTGGCTGTGCTCGCCCCCACGAAGCTCGATAGGGTGTCCATTCTTGGCGGCTCGCGATGCCGTCTCGACTTATTGCTCGTCTGCCCCGGTGGTCGGCGTCGGATACTTGCCCTCGAAGAAGCCCGGCTCGGGCGCTTCGTAGCCCGTGCGCTCCTTGATCAACTCGCAATGGGCGGACGGCGGCAGCTTGACGGCAACGTCCCAAAAGTCGGCAACCGTCATCGGCCCATCGAGGGCAACCACGCTCTCGAGTTCCTTGGCAACCTCCGGCTCGACGTCCAGGTCGGCCAGCACGCCGCGGAAGTCCGGCTCGGTTACCCGAAGCTGGCGGGCGTAGGACGCCTTCGCGTCGCGGATGATCTGCTGGAGGCGCCAGGGCCGCTTGATGTTGCCCGGAAGCGCGATGGACGGATCGTTCATCTCATCGTTGTCGCGCACCATCTTCAAGAGTTCGATCCGGGCGTCGAAGATGTGCCCGGCGTCGTAGAGGTTGGCAATGCGAGCCATTTCCACCAGGGTGTCCCAGTCGATGCCCTTGCGGATGCGCTGGTCGTTGTGGAACGTGGAGGGGGCGGGCAACTTCTCGTTCAGCCAGGCCCCGAACCACAGGCTCGGCTGGCGCCAGTCCTCGTCGAGCACCGCTTCCTCCAGCGGCGCCATCTCGACCGGGCCATGGGCAGCGGCGGCAAGCAGGAACTCGTACAACCGCAGCGTCTGCTCGTCGAACACGCGATCCCGATCTTCAAGGATCTCGTCGAGCCGCTTGGCGTCCTGCTCGCTCACCATGCCTTCGGCCAGCATCAACGCATAGGCCTCGACGAAGCTGGGACCTTCCAGTCTCACGGCGCGACCATCGGGACCACGCCGGAGAATCGTCAGGCCCTCGCCCGAATCGATACGCAGTGCTTCGAGATCTTCGTCCGTAAAGCGGAACTTGCCGTCCGCATCGGGCAACACGTCACCCTGCGCGGTCACGCGCTGGCGCTGGGCCTGTCCAGCGTTGCCGGCGTTGCCGCCCTGTTGCGCGGCGTCGCCGGGAAGGCCCACGGGTTCTTGCCGGGCCGTCGGTTGTTCAGCGGGCGTTGCGGCCACGCCTTGCGGGCTGGGGAAATGGACTTCCAGACCGGTCTGGGTGCGCACGAAGGTCCCCAGTTGTGCATCGCTCAGTTGGGCCATGGCCGGCCAATAGCCTTCCTGCTCGATCATTTCGGCGAGTTCCGGATGGGCTTGGGCCAGCGCGGCCTCACCTCCGTAGGCCTGCTTCAGCATGCGGGCGGCATCAGCCAGCACGTCACGCTGGATCAGCCGTTGAAGGATCGTCGAGTCGCGCAACATGACCTCTGAGACCTCGGCATCGCCGATCTCGGCAAGCAGGACCTCCCGCTCTTCATCGATTCGAGCCAGGTTGTACTCGCGGACGACGGCGTTCAGGTCCACGTACACGGGACGATCGATCTCATCCCGGACGACAGCGTCGGTTGCAAACTGACCGCGTCGGCCGAACTCGCCGAGAGAACTCACCAGCAATCGCCCCATGGCATCGCTTGAGCGTTCGCGGCCTTCACGGATGGCCTCGAGCGCATCGATGATCTTGTCGGTATTGCGCACGGCCGCTTGCCGCAGTTGGTTGTCACGCTCGGCCATGATGCGCTCGAGCGTCCGCCTTTGCTCGATCGTCAGGTCCATCGCCTCGATCGCCGCGCGGGCGGGATCCCCGTCGACCCAGATGACTCGACCCTGGTCATCGCGCTCCAGGATGCTCGCCAGCTTGCGGGCCTGGGGCCGCTTGGGCGCAAAGGGATTGGATTCCTGCGCCTCGCTCCCGCCGCCGGATCCTGGCTGGGCGGTGGCCACCGGAGCACCGGTGGCCACCGACAGGCAAACGAGCAACCGGGCCACGTGGCCGATTCTCACGCGAGGCGACACCGAAACACGAGTGCTCATTCGAACCGTCTCCTCTCAAGGCTTGCATCGGGGACCGTGCATGGCACGTGCCCACGTCGCGGACCGCCGACCGGACCCCGCCCCTTCTGTTGTGATCATTGCCGCTCGCCGGACCTCGACCAACCCGTTCGGCCCACCCGGGGGCCTTCCTCGGTGTTCGTCGGCACTTCGTGCCTGCCGATCGAGCGGACTGCTCCCTATCCTGCCCCCTATGGAGTCGCCACATGCACCAGCCCGTCCCTCTACCCCTCAGGCCCCGAACGATCTTGCGGCGCGCATCGCCGAGGCATGCCTCCTGCGGGGCAAATTCACGCTTCGATCCGGCCGGCAGAGTTCCTATTACCTCGACAAGTACCGATTCAGCACCCGGCCGGAGCTTCTCGGACCGGTCGCCGACCTGCTTGCCGAGCGGGCCAGCCTCCTCTTCAACGAACACCAGGGAGTTCCCCACCGCCTCGCCGGAGCCGAGTTGGGCGGCATCCCGCTGGTGACCGCCTGCTCGCTGCGTCTGGGCCTGCCGGCGATCTTCGTGCGCAACTCGAAGAAGGAGTACGGCACGGCCAAGCAGATCGAGGGCGAGTTGAACGCCGGTGACGCCGTGGTGCTCTTCGAAGACGTCGCCACCAGCGGCGGACAGGCCGTCGAAGCCGTCGAGATGCTTCGCGAACTGGGGGCCACCATCGCCGGTGTGGTCACCACCATCGACCGTCAGGAAGGCGCGCGCGAGGCCGTGGAGGCCGCCGGCGTGCCCTTCCACGCGATCTTCACGAAGGCCGATCTCGGGGTCGACGAGTAGGCCTCATCCCGATCTAATAGAGGAGATCGATCGCAGCACAGACTATCGAAAGCCCTGCCACAAGTGCAAGCGAAAGCACGGCCTCCGTTCGCTGACGAGGCAGGTCATCCGAGAACTGTCGGCGCCACCAGCGCCACGCCGACCAGCCCATGTAAACCACTGCTGCCATCGAGAAGATCGCCGGCGTGCGCCCGCTCGCTGCCTTCATCACGATGATGCTCGCGGGAGCCACGAGTGCTGGCAAGAGTATCGCGTAGCCCATAACGGCGGCCGTATCTGCAGCCAATCCCCGCATGTCGCGATCGCTATGGCTCGGACCCGCGCCGCTTTCGACCATTTCGTAGTGCACCTGGGTCCGCACGATGAGTTCAAGGTCCTCAGCGCACTCGGAGCATCGGTCATCACTCGCTCCTGAGAGGTCGTACCCGCACCGCGGACACGACAGCCCGGTCGGCCGCACCAGTTCAGCAAAACGCTTGCCGCGCACGCCGACACGTGTACTCGCGATGCCCTTGTCCTGCCTTGCGATTGTTGACAACACATAGATTACCACGACCGCGATAACGAATGCCGGTATGATCGCTGGGGCCCATGCGATCGATAACAAGGTCAATGGCCCGAGCACGAAGAGTCCGACGGCCATGGCTGCGATCAGCGACCAGGCGCTCAGGTGCGTCCTTGCCTGATGCTCACTCATGTCGTAGCCGCCAGATCGCTTCGCGAAGCCGCCAACGTCGCTCGCGATCAATCTGCGCCAGCCGTTGGGTGTCGCCGTGCACCAGCCGCACCACGCCCGTGTTGTCGCGAAGCATCAGGTCGAGCAGGAAGTCGTGGATCCGCGGCCCGTCCTGGTGCGTCCATGTGCGGTCCAGATGGACCATCAGGTTGCGCGCTCGCTGCCACTTTCGGTCGAGTTCTTCGACGGGCACGCCCTGGAGCGCTTCGGTGGGCGGTAGCAACATGTGCCAGCGAGCCATGCCTTCGAACTCGAAGACCTCGTGCCGATTTGCGGCTCGATAGTCCGCCCGGTCGCGTACACGTTGACGATCCAAGGGTCCGGATTCGCCCCTTGCCGGCCAGCCGTGGTCGGCTAGCAGCGCATCGAGCGCCGCGAAGGGATCGCGGCTTTCAAGGACCTGCTCGCGCAGCACGTCCAGTCGCCGCTGTGCCAGATCCCGCGCGTAGGCTCGCATGCCGATTGGATCTTGCGGATCAACCTCCTCCAGCACCGAGCGCAGGGACTGCAAGCGCGCACCTTCCAGCCTGGCGATGAGCTCTCGAGAATCGGCGCGCGTCAATTCCGCGAGTGCCGCGTCCAGCGCCACGCCGCGTGAGGTCACGTCTTCGGCCCCGCGAGCCAACTCGATCAACAGCAGGACGGTCACGGCCCATTCCTCGGCACGCTGTGCCTCAGCAGCCGTCTCCGCGGCCCTTCGCTCAATTGCCACGCGCTCAACGACCGTCATCGCGGGCGGATGCACGTAGGCGAAGACCCCCTCGGTCTGGTCGCCCGGCCGGATGCCAACCGCAAGCAGGACCGGGGCAAAGACGACCACCGCGATGGCGCGGGTCCACCTCAACGAAGTCGCTCCCTGGCGGCTTCGATTCGCTTGCGCAGCCTGACGTCCGCATCGCAGGCGTCGGGGGCTTCGCCGAGAAGCACGATCAGGACCCCGGTTGCATCTTCAGCCTGCCGCTGGCGAAGCCGCGTGGTGATGGCAGATCTGGAGGACCTGTCCCATCCGTCGGCCAGCGCCCTCGAAAAAGCGTTCGCTTCACGAACGGCACGCTCGATGGACTCGGACGTTCCCAGACTGGCGACGGGCGCGTAGCGGCTTGCTACGCGTCGAACCACCACCGGCCCATCTTCGCCGGCAGCTCGCTCGCGAAGGGCTTCCTCGCGTCGAGCAAAGCTCTCCACCATTGCCCGCATTCGACCGGCAGGATCGTTGTCATCGAGGTCCCCAAAGGCTTCGAGGAGGGCAGACTTTCCCCGGCTTGTCAGCGCGAGCGTCATCGGCGCATTCGCTGGTTGATCCATCGCCTCGAGAACACGGTTGATGATGTCCGCCGCCGCTTCGGCCGTGCCGGGAGCGCCCCACGTCGAGACAGTTCGCGCAAGGCGGAGCATGTGGGCCAGTTCCATGGCCGCATCGTCCGGGCGCCCCATTGCCAGCAATCGACCCGCCTCGGCGCGCAAGACCAGTGCTCGGGCGCGGGCGGCCGCTACGGCCCGAAGTTGATCGGAACCGATGCGTTCGTCGAGGGCATCCCCGATCGCCTTGGGCTCGGGCAACGGCCCGATCAGACGCAGTTCGCTGCGGGCCGCTCTAATCCGCAGCGCCAGTTCCGGCCAGGCAAGCGATGGGTGGCCCGGTGGGCTGGTCTCGAAGGATGCCGTGCCGATCAACTCCAGCACGTCTTCGGCGATGCGGTGGTCGCTGGCCGGGGCGGCGGAAGCGGATGCCGGCGCGGCGCTCTCTCCGCACCCCATGAACTGGAGGACGGCTCCCACGGCACCCAGCATGGCGATCACACATCGGAGCATCACAAACCCTATCGGCCTGTGCAGCCCCGGCGCTCGCTCGGCCGATGGCCTGTGCACACAATTCTCGTCCACCATGCCAGAAACTGCCGGCCAACCCAAGCCTCCCCGACGCCGCCCCTTCCGGCGAGCCTTGGCGTGGGTACTGCGGCTGAGCCTGTGCGTGGTCATCCTGGGCTTCATGCTGGGGCGAGCCTTTACCGATGGCCACCTCTGGAGCCAGTGGCTGTTCTGGGCCCCCCACGAAGCTTGGCTGCTGGCCCTGGTCAGCCTCGCGGTGGCCATTCTCGTGGTCGAGCCCCCCGAGGCGAGGCGCCGGGGGGCATGGCTGGGCCCGGCCCTGACCATCGTGCTCGCGGTCAGCTACGTGTCTCTGGCCCATTGGCGGCTTCACAATGCGCTGCTGCGCGAGCCGGGCGAGACCGTACTGAGGGTGTACCACTGGAACGCCACCGAGGCGACCGATTCGTCGCTGCAGGCGTTCCTACGCGATGCGGATCCGTTCGGGCTTTCGCACGATGGTCCGGCCGTGGTCGTGCTTGCCAATCCACCGCTTCGCCTTGATTGGCCCGAGATTGTGCGCATGCTCGCCGACGAAGAAATCGCGCGTGCTTCCATTACCTCGCACGTGCGACGGGGGGGGAGATTCGTCATCATCAGCGGACCGCCCATGACCCGGGCTGGCTGGACGTCTCTCGGCCTGGAGGCGAAGACCACGGATCCAGACCTCATCGACAACGGCACGGCCATGTTCGCAACCATCGACCTCGGACCCGACCCAGTCACGGTGTGGGCGATCGACTGGCCGAGCGATCCGCAACGCAGTCGCCTGGTGTATGCGGCCCAGACGCTGGAACGAATCGATGCGTCATCGCATCTGGTATTCCGTCCCACGACCGCCGGCCCACTCGAGCAGCACAAAGAAATTGGCTTTCCACCGCCCGACGTCGTCGTAGGCGACTTCAACACCGCTCGGGGCTCGGCTTCGGTTGCCGAGCTGCTGCCGGGCATGGCCAGCGCACACGCGCAGGCGGGCATTGGGCCGGACTACGGCTGGCCGCGGTTCATTCGGGATGGCCGCCGGGACCGACGGGTGATCCCCTTCCTCGGACTGGATCAGGCATACGTCGCTCCGGACCGCTGGCGGGCGACGGCCTACCGAATGCTCGATCTGGGACAAGGCACCCACCGGGCCCAGGAGATATTCCTCACTGGGGCGGACGGACACCGCGCCGCGGCCGATCCGCCGGCGGCTCGGGCAGAAGAGAACTGAACGGGGTCTGGCTTGCGCCCTCACGCCAAGGGCCGACCTCCCGCTTCCAGAGTACCGCCGCCGACGTCAACGCCAATGCGCATGCGAGCAGCGCGATCGGGCCGGCCTGCGCCATCGGTGGGCGAGGCCTGGATGGGCCGCGATGGGCCACGGCGACCGCCGTCGCGATGGCCAGGAACAGTAACGCGAATGGTTCGTGGTAGCGCTGCCAGACCTCGCTGCTGGCGACCTGCGCGACGGCGAACCCCGCGAAGAGACTCCCGAGGATCCACCGGCGACGCGGCGGCGCAAAGGCGAGCACGACGACGAGCGTCGCCCCGCCGGCCATCGCGACCGCCACGATCAACGGATTGCACTCGCCGATCGGGCCAAACGGATTCAGCCGATGCGCCGCCGACCAGACCAGCCCTGCCCGACCAGCCTTGGGCTCGGGCGTTGTCGGCACGAGGGCCGAAACCACGCCGGCCGCGATGGCTGCCGCCACGATCCACGGCAGGGCTCGGCGGATCTGCCGAATCGTTCGCTCGCGCCCCCCCGGCTCCCCCACGCCGACGACGGCTGGCAGGAAGAAGACGCCCAGGCCGGCCAGCATGACCAGTTGCAGTGCCAGATTCGAGGGGTTGATGCCATCGTACTGCCCCTGGAATTCGTAGGGCACCAGGCCGTTCCAGATCGTGTAGAGATACACCAGGGTCAAGATGGCCGGCACCGTGGCGAATGCCATCGGCACGAGGTTTCGCGCGCGCCGTGGCATGCCAACGAACGGATTCGTGCTCGCGGGTCCTTCTGGATGGGATCGAAGCCATGCGGCCGCCCAGAGCGGCAGAGCAAGGAAGAGCAGGTTCTGTCGCGTCCACACCGCCAGCAGCAGCCCCGCCCCCACCGCGATCGACCACCGCAGAGAAGGCCGCCCGAAGACCGCCGCCATGCCGAGCAGGTAGACCCAGAACCAGCCGGCGTTGTCCGCAAGCAACCAGGCACTGGAATTGGCCACGTACACGGAGGCCATCAGGGGAGCGACCAGAAGGGCTCCGAGCAAGGGTCCGCAGCGTCGCCCCAGCAGCAGCCCGAAGCCAGCGAAGATCAGGGCACTGAGCAGCAAGCCAACCAGCCTTAGCCCGGGGTCGCCCATGCCCGTCAGGCGAGCCACGGCGGCGAGCACCCAGTGGTAACCGGGCGTCATCGCGACGAAATGATCGGGATACGTCAGGCTAACGGCTGGCCAGGTCCGAGCCAGGGCATCGATCGTGTGCTCGTGGAACAGCACCTGATCAAAGGTCGCCCTTCCCTCGGCGTGCAGCACGTTCAGCAGCGCTAGCGGTGAGAGCAGGACGACATACAAGGCCGGCAGCAGGAATGCGGGCCACCGACGGCGATCGACCGATTCACGGCCGTCCGGGCTCTCCTGCGACGCGTTGGAGCCGGCGTGATCGATGCGAACTCTCCGGGCCCCGACCTCGCAGGTAGAGGGCAGAGCGGTTGGACTTACCGGCCCCAAAGTCCGATTGTTACGCTCGGGGGCCCGTGCGGGTCGAGTTCGTGACAGCGAGATTTCATGACGAGATTGCCAGAAAATGCCGGCACGAGTTCCGCCCACGATGCCATCGGCACGACCGACGGCCATCGTGAGCCCTTGTGGCGGGCCTTGTTGAGGCTTGCCCGGCCCAAGCAGTGGGCCAAGTCGGCGTTCGTGGCGGTCGGGCCGTTCTTTGGCGGGGCGACCGCATTCGAGGAAATCTGGGCGGTGCTGCTGGCGATGGTGGCGTTCGCCCTGGCGTCGAGCGGCTGCTACGTCGTCAACGACCTCCGAGACGTCGAGGCCGATCGTCTCCATCCCCGCAAGCGGCGGCGCCCGATCGCCTCGGGCCGCATCGGGCAGGCTACGGCCCGGAACTTCGCCGTCGCGCTCTGGTTGCTGGCGGCAGGCTGCGTCGCGGCCATCATCCCGCTGCTTGGGAGCGCAAACGCGATGGCGCTCGGCGGGCTAGTGGGCTTGTACGTGCTGAACGTGACCTCGTACAGCATGCGCCTCAAGCACGTGCCCGTGGTCGACGTGCTGAGCCTGGCGCTGGGCTTCGTGCTCCGCGTGCTGGGTGGATGTGCCGCCGTGGGCATCACCCCGAGCACGTGGCTGCTCAACGTCACGCTGTTCCTGGCCATGTTCCTCGCGTTTGGAAAACGACTGGGTGAGCGAAGGACGCTCGGCCAAGACGCGACGGCGGCCCGGGCGGTCCAGGGCGTCTACACCGACGAACTGCTCCGAATGATGGTCGTGGTGACCGCCGTAGCGATGCTGCTCACGTATGCCGGATACGTGCAGGATCAGGAATCACGGTATGTTTGGGTTTTTGGCGGTCGTTCGCTTGGGCAGGGAGACTCGCCCAGCCTGGGCATGAACCTCCTCTGGCTGACCATGCTGCCGGCGATGTTTGCAGTTCTGCGGTGCATCGTCCTGCTCGAGCGAGGCGAGTTCGACGATCCGACGGAACTGGCCACACGAGATCGCGACTTCCAGTTGGCCGCCATCGTATTTGCCGCCCTGACGGCGTCGCTGGTGCTCTGGGCGGGTCCGGCCCACCGACCATCTCCGGCCAATCTTCCGGGAATCGACCAGGTGGATCAACAGTCCACGCCCGCGATGACCGATGAGGAACCCGAGGGATTCTCGGGCGTCTGAGCCACCAGGAGGCGGCTTCGAGGCTGCGGGGAAGCTCCCGGGAGGTCCGGGAATCCCGACAAAACGCCCCCGTGGGCGTCGACGTAGTGCAAGGGGGACCGCGGCAGCGCGTCCCTTCTTAGGATCGATTGCATGGATGGTGCGCCCCGACCGAACGCGTCGGCCGGGGAATGAACCGAAGGCCACAGGCACGCGGGCAAGTCGCCCGGGCATCGGCCGCCGCAGAAGCCTTCACACACGGAGTACAGGGATCATGAGCAACACGACACGGAGATTCGGCATCGTTGGCGTCGCGGCGAGCCTGCTGGCGCTGGCCGGCCAGGCCCAAGGCAACGACCTTCCGCCGTTCGACAAGGTCAGCGAGGGCTTCGAGCAGGTGGTGTCCACCGCGGACGGCCAGAGCTTCTTCAACATCTGGAAGCGCGAGAAGGACGGCCAACTGCTGGCCGAACTGCCGCGTGGCTTCGAGCGGCAGAAGCACTTCTTCGCGATGACGATGGGGTCGGGCGATATCTTCGCTGGCCTGCAGTCGGGCGACCTGTACGTGTACTGGAAGCAGTACGACGATCGCCTGGCCCTCATCCAGCCCCAGACCGAGGTGCGGGCGGGCGGTGACAAGGGCGTGCAGAAGGGCATCGAGCGCATCTTCACCGATCGCGTCCTGCTCGAGGTGCCGATCGTCGCCAAGGGGCCCAACGGACAGCCGGTCATCGACCTCGATCAGCTTCTGGTGAACAACGCGGGCACGTTCTTCGGCGGCCGGGCCGCGCGACTGAACTCGCGTCTGGCGACCATCAAGACGGCCAAGGCGTTCCCCGAGAACGTCGAGATCGCCATCGAGGCGCCCGACCAGAGCGGCCAGCTTGCCATCTACCACTACTCGATCAGCAACATCAAGGGCACGCCGGGCTTCAAGCCCCGTGAGGCCGATGAGCGCGTGGGCTTCTTCACCACCAGCTATCGCGACTTCTCGGAGATGGACGGCTCGCAGATGTGGACGCGGTACATCAACCGCTGGAACCTGGAGAAGGCCGATCCGAGCCTGAGCAAGAGCCCACCCAAGCAGGCCATCGTGTACTACATCGACCACCAGGTGCCGGTAAAGTATCGTCGCTGGGTGCGTGAGGGCATCGAGTACTGGAACAAGGCCTTCGAGGAAGTCGGCATCGTCGGCGCCATCGAAGTGGTCTACCAGGACGCCAACACTGGCGCCAACATGGAAAAGGACCCCGAGGACGTTCGCTACAACTTCATCCGCTGGCTGACCAACGGCATCGGTACGGCGATCGGCCCGAGCCGCGTGAATCCCGAGACCGGCGAGATCCTCGACGCCGACGTCGTGCTTACGGACGGCTGGATCCGCGCCTACTGGTTCCAGTACAACGACCTTCTTCCGCAGGTGGCCATGGAGGGCTTCGGCCCCGAGACGCTGGCCTGGCTGGACGAGAATCCGCAGTGGGATCCGCGCGTGCAGATGGCCGCGCCCGAG
Source organism: Phycisphaerales bacterium (assembly GCA_040221175.1). Lineage (NCBI taxonomy): Bacteria > Pseudomonadati > Planctomycetota > Phycisphaerae > Phycisphaerales > Phycisphaerales bacterium. The sequence goes on along the minus strand of JAVJVK010000015.1, from coordinate 84,919 downwards.
CAGCGTGACTTCATCATCGCCCAGCGCGAGGCTCGCGGTCCGCTGCCCTTCGGCGGCCATCCCGCGATGACCGACCTACGGGCCGAGGATGGCTCGATGTCCGATCTGGTCGCCAGCTTCATGGTCGACGGGACCTGCAACATGGCCCACCTCAAGGCCATGAACATGGACGTCGCCCGCCTGAGTGGCGAGGTGCTCGGCCTGTTCGACAACGACGCCAAGGAAGGCGCCGACATGCTCGATGGCGTGCCCGAGTGGTTCGTCGGGCCCGCCCTGGCGCACCTGACCGCTCACGAAGTCGGCCACACGCTGGGCCTGCGCCATAACTTCAAGGGCTCGTCGGTCTTCACGATGGCCGAGATCAACTCGGACAAGGTCAAGGACAAGGAACCGTTCTCGACCACCGTGATGGACTACAACCCAATCAACATCAACATGGAGTCCGGAGAGATCCAGGGCAACTACGAAGTCATCGACATCGGGCCCTACGACATGTGGGCCATCGAGTACGGCTACACCGATGGCAAGCTCGAAGACGTGCTGAAGAAGGTCGAGGATCCCAAGCTGGCCTACGCCACCGACGAGGACACATGGGGCCCCGATCCGCTCGCCCGTCGCTACGACCTCTCGGCCGATCCGCTCGATTACGCCGAGAACCAGATGCGCCTGGTGCGTGAGCTCCGCGCCCAGATCCTCGACAAGTTCGTCAAGGAAGGCGACAGCTGGGCCCGCGCCCGTCGCGGCTACAACATCACCCTGGGCCAGCACGTCAACTCGGTGAGCATGATGGCCAACTGGGTGGGCGGCACGTTCCAGAGCCGGGCCAAGAAGGGCGATCCAGGCGATCTCTCCCCCCTGACCCCGGTGCCGGCCGACCAGCAGCGAAAGGCCCTCAACTTCGTCATCAACAACACGTTCTATGACGACGCCTATGGCCTGACGCCCGATCTGCTCAGCAAGATGACCGTGGACAAGTGGTACGACGGCGGCGGCATGGGCTCGCTCTTCGAGGAGCCGGCCTTCCCGATCCATGACCGCATCCGCGGCATCCAGTCGTCGGCGATGACCATGATCCTCAACCCCACGACGCTTGGTCGCGTGTACGACAACGAGATGCACGTCAGCGCCGACAAGGACTTCATCACCGTGGCCGAAGTCATGGGCACCGTGAAGGACGCGGCGTGGAAGGAACTCAAGGAAGGCGGCAGCGGCGGCTACACCGACCGCAAGCCCATGATCAGCTCGCTGCGTCGCGGCTTGCAGAGCCAGCACGTCGAGCGGCTGATCAGCCTGTCCAACCGGGGCTTCCCCGGCGCGTCGGGCGCGGCCCTCTCCAACATCGCCAACCTGCAGCTGCGTGAGCTGCGTCAAGACATCCAGGCCGCCCTCAAGAGCGACGGCATGGACACCTACACCAAGGCGCACCTGATGGACACCAGCGATCGCATCGAGCATGCCTTGGAGGCCCAGTACACCCGCACCCGCTGATCGAAGCGGACGAGTGACCTGACCACCTGAGGCGCCAGCAATGAAACGGCCCCGCTGCGAAGCGGGGCCGTTTTCGATGGGACCGTCAGGATTTGGTCTCGATTACTCGCAGCCCTGGTCGAATTCGTTCTGGAACGCCAGGAAGTCGAAGATCGTCAACTGACCGTCGCCGTCGAAGTCGGCAATGGGATCGCCGGCATCGAACAGGTTCTGGAAAGCCAGGAAGTCGAAGATCGTCAACTGGCCGTCGCCGTCCAGATCGGCCCGGCAACCCGCATCGCCAGCGGCAAACAGCAGGGCCTGCACGAGCAGAAGATCGCCATCTGTCGTGATGTCCCAGAAACCCGAGGACGACGTGCTGGGGGGCGGATAAAACCCCAGGTCGACGCGCTTTTCGTTGGCGCCAACCGCGACGAGGACGCGGCCATCGTCCCACTCGGCAATCGCCCGGGCGCCGGGATTCAGGTCGGTCACTCGGGGCCGGAAGCTGGACGTGCCGCCGAAGAACTCAACGACGCCATCGACGATGGGGTGATCCGGCTCCAAGATGTTGCCAAGGAACGCCGAGCCGGACTGGTTGCCCGAACGGGGAACGATGACCTCGTAGTCGGGATTGCCACGCCACCGGCCGGCGATATCTCGGTCGGTGGTCGTGCTGCTGTTGGCGAAAACCGCAACGACCACCCCACCGCCGGCGTCGACGTAGTCGGCAAGCACGTTGCCCACGCCGTCGGGATCCCCCGGCGTGCTGTTGGTCCACACGATGACCGAATCGAATGCCAGCAGCTCATCGAGCGTCGGCGTGGTGGTGACCGTGTTGATCACCGTCACGCTGTCGAAAGCCAAGCTGTCGACCAGGACTCGCTCGGTCTCGACGAACTGAGATGCCGTGCTCGATGACGCGGCGGCTGCCACGATGGCGACGTCTTGGGCCACGGCGGCGCCAGCCAGGCCCGCCAGGGCTGCGATCCCCACAAGTTGCATACGCATGAAATTCTCCCCTTGAGCGCCCGGCATCGTGCGAGCGCGTGGTTCGGGCTGGGTCCACCCCCACGGTGGATTTCCCGCCGGAACTAGATTAACCGATTCCAAGACGCCACGCAAGGGCATTTCTTGCCACGGGCAACCAGGCTCATCCTCGCCGATTGACGCGGTCCTGCTGTCGGACGAACCGGTCCAAGGCAACGTCGGCCAACCCGTAGAAGGTGCTCAAGGCCCCGAGCCCCAGGCGGCTGGACAAGCTGGTCCAAACCTCGGTCCTGGGTCGCCTCAAGCACGCCACCACGGCCCTGGCGACCCGTTCGGGCGGCTGGATGAGGAAGCTGGGCGTGTTCTCGACAAGGCTGCCGCCGCCGCTGCGCCGCCGGGCTTCGTCGAAGAACTCCGTCCGCGTGCCAATGGGATGGACGCTCGAGACATCGATGCCCTTTGGCTTCAGTTCGTGCCGCATGGCCCGGCCGATGTGCCACTGGGCCGCCTTGGTCGCGCAATATGCTCCGTACCCGGGGAGGGGCATCTTGCCGATGCTGCTCGAACAGATGAGTACATGCCCCCGGCCGCGGGTCAGGAAACGCTCCACCGCAGGCCGGACAACGTGCAAAGTGCCAAACAAGTTGACCTCGAAGATCTCTCGCATCTGCTCGTCGGTCGTTTCGTGGATCGGGCGCTCGAATCCGAAGCCTGCGTTGGCAAACACGGCATGCAGCGGGCCGAACGCTGCCTCAGCCCGGTCGATGAAGGTCCGGCACTGATCGTCGCTCGAGACGTCCATCTGCACGGCCAGCGCTCGGCCCCCGGCCTGCTCGATCTCGCCGGCGAGGGCTTCGAGCTTCTCCAGCCGCCTGGCCCCGAGCACGGTGGGCATGCCCGCCCGTGCGCATGCCAAGGCCGTGGCGCGGCCGATACCGCTGCTTGCGCCGGCAATCGCGATGGACCTGGACCTCACATCAATCGCCATCGCGGCCCCCTCGTCGCACCAGTGCGCGACCCAGTTCGTCATATCCAAGAAGCTTCGCGACCCCCGCGTACACGACGATTCCGCCCAGTACGCACGCCGACAGCCTGAGCACATGGTCCCACCACGAGTTCGAAGATGGCCACGTCCACAGGATGATTCCGACTGCGCCACCCATTGCGAGCGACGCGGGCAGCGCCTTCCAACTCCTGGTCCAAGTTGGGCCGAAGACCTCGACGCCCTTCCGGCGTCCGAGCAAGGCAATCAGCACGACACTCTGGCTTCCGGCCGCGATAGCGGTCGCCCACGCGAGGCCAGCTTCTTCGAGGAGCCATATCAGACCGAGATTCAGCACGAGGTTCAGCCCAAGTACCCAAACGGAAACGATCGCCGGCGTTCTCGTATCGCCCAGGGAATAGAACGCGCGTGTCAAGACCTGGTTGCACGCGTAGGCCCAGATGCACGACGCATACCCCACGAGCGCGGCCGCGGCCCTGTGCGAGCCTTCTTCGCTGAACGCGCCCCAGCCCCCGAACAGGACGAACGTCAAATCGGCCGAGACCAGCATGAGGCCAACGCTGGCGGGCACTGCGATTGCAACCGACAGCGATAAGGCGTCGATGAGTGCCAACTCGAAGCGATCACGTTGCGACGCCAACCGACTCAGCAGCGGGAATGCTGCGGTCGCCACGGCAATGCCGAACACGCCCAGTGGAAACTGGTAGAGGCGCTGGGCGTAGAACAGCACGGCGTTGGACTGCTCGTCGAGCGGGTAGGCAAAGCCGAACACGGTGGCGCCGAACCAGATGGGCCACATCGCCAGCACGACGTCGAGCAGCGCGCTTGCCTGCAGCGTGCCGAGGCCAATGATGGCCCCGGCCCACCGCCGCAGCAGGAGCCGCGCACTCTGTCCCACTCCGGTAACGACGCGAGTCCAGCGAACATGGGTCCGCAGGGCCCACAAGCTCCACGCAAGCTGGAGCGCTCCCGAAAACACGACCGCCGCGCACAGCAGCATGGCCGCGGACTCCACGCTTGCCTCGGACCGCAAGGCGTGCACGCCGACGGCAGCGAGCACGCACAGATTCAGCACGATGGGCTGGGCTGCGGGCGGCCCAAATCGGCCGTGGGTCTGGAGCACGCCCGCCAGAGTTGCCGCGATGCAGATCAGGGGCATGAACGGCAACGCGATCATCACCAGCAGGAGCGAGAAGTGACGCGCGCCGCCGGGTTCGGCCATCGAGACCGCCAGCCACAATCCCAGTTCGCCCAGGACGCACAGTCCCGCCGTCACCAGACCCAGCAATGCGACCGTGAAGCTGGCGAACCGGTCTGCGGCCCGTGGATCCGCTTCGACCAGCCGGGCATACTCGGGCACGAAGGCGGCCGCGAGCGCCCCTTCTCCGAACAATCGACGGAACGTGTTGGGGACGGCGAACGCCGCGGCGAAGGCCGAACCCACCAGAGTATCTCCGAACAGCCGGGCAGTGACGACATCGCGTGCCAGACCCAGGATGCGCGAGAGCAGCGTGAGCGAGGAGATCACCCGAAACGCCCTGGCCATCGCCGCGCTCACGCCGCATCTCCCGCTCCGGAACCCCATCGTCGCAAAAGCACAAAGAGCAGTCCGGAGGCCACGATGGCCCCAAGCGAATTCGCCACCATGTCAGTCGGATCGAACACCCGGTCAAATATCGGCAACGCTTGCGAAGACTCATCGATCACCGCGTAGCCGATCCCGATGGTGGCCAGCAACAGAGCTCGCCCAACGCGGCCAACGTTGCCCAGCCAGCCTGTCACCCCGAGTAGAGCGGTCCACACGCCGAACGCGGCCATGTGGATCAGCAGGTCGAGCCTCACGCCCGGAACCACGTTGACCTGCACCCCCGGCTTATGCGTCGCAACGAACAGGGCAACGGCATAGACCACGAAGCCCACCCGGAGCGCCCGGCGGTGGTGTTCGGTCACGACGCGTGCTGCTGCTGGCTGGGCGGGGTCACGATCTCGGGCGGCTCGGCATCGTCCGCAGCCGAGGCGGGCGAGGCGCCCCCGGCATCCTCGCCTTCATCTGCCTTAGGTTCCACTTCCGGTTGCGTCTCTGGCTTGCTCGGGGTGGATGAAGAGGCGATCATGGCTGGCCCAGCGGGTTCGATGAGCGCCACGAAATGCTTGGCAAGCGCCGCGTAGTCCCGCGCTCCGGCGGCTTGCGGGGCATAGTCAAAGATCGATTGACCAAAGCTGGGAGCCTCGGCCAACTTGATGTTGCGGCGGATCGGCGGCCAAAGCACTCGGGCCCCCTTCCAGGGAACATCCCGCTCTCTGCCCTCGGCGAAGAAAGCCTCCATATCGCCCACGACTTCCTGGGTATGGCTGGCCTGCTGGTCGTACATGCAGAGGACGACGCCGGCGACCTTCAACTGCGGTCGCACCTGCCTGGCGACCATGCGCACCGTTTCGAGCAGTTTGCCAACGCCGTGCAACGCCAGGAAGTGCGCCTGCATGGGGATGACGACTTCGTCGGCCGCCGCCAGGCCATTGAGCGTGAGCAACCCAAGGCTGGGCGGACAGTCGATGAGCACCACGTCAATGGCTTGCGCTTCGCATGCCGCCTCGATCGCCAACCTCAGCCGGTGATGCCGGCCATCGGCCTGGGCCAGTTCGGTTTCGACTGCCGCCAGATCCGTCTCGCTGGGAAGCAGCCAGAGGTTTTCGCCCGCGGGGGTCATTTCGACGGAGGTTGGCTCAAGCAAAGCGTCGTAGACGGTGGCCGGCGCGTCCTGGCCATCCGCGGAAACACCAAGGTGGAGCGTGGCGTGGGCCTGGGGATCCAGGTCGACCAGCAGCACTCGCTTGCCCAGCCGGGCGAGCGCGGCGGCGAGGTTTACCGCCGTCGTGGACTTTCCCACGCCACCCTTCTGGTTCATCAACGCGAACACCCTGGGCGGCCTGCTCTGGCTCGGCTGCCCATTCGGTGCGAGATTCTGGCCGTGCGGTGCGCTATCCATCGCGCGATTCTATCGCCTCGATGTCGCCCGTCTGCTCGGGTTTGCGGCCGAGCCTCAGGAGGCGGATCGCTTGGGGCGGTTGGCCGCATCGATGGCCAGCGATGCCTGATTCTCGAGGTATTGCCGGCGGCTGATCTTGATCGCCGTCACGCCCACGTAGCAGATGACAATAAGCGCCAGGGCATAGACCACCCGGGCCCGGCTGAGGCTCATGGCCAGGCCCAGGGCCGTGAAGCAGGCCGTAATGCCGTACAACGCCAGCACCGCCCCCTTGACGCCCAAGGCCCGCTTGAGCATGTGGTGCAGGTGCTGGTCGTCCGCATCGGTAATGCTCTTGCCGCTCATCCGTCGGCGAACGATGGCCAGCACGCTGTCGATGATCGGGACGGCGAACATCATCAGCCCGGCCAGCACGAGGTGCGTCTGGCCCATGTCCCCCAGCGTCAGGATGATCACGATGGTGCAATAACCCAATAACATCGAGCCGCAATCGCCCAGGAAGATCGAGGCAGGGTTGAAGTTGTGCGGCAAGAAGCCCATGCAGGCCCCCAGCACCGCCAGGCACATCACCAGACGCTGGGCGTCGCGTGGCCCCTGGTCGATGACCATCAGTGAGAGGGCCAGGATCGTCAGCCCGACGATGGTGATCGTGGTCGTCCCGGTCAGCAAGCCATCGAGCCCATCGATGAGGTTCGCCGCATTGCAGGCGCCGATGACGAACACCGCGATGACGCCGGCCCCCGCCCAATACACCAGATCTAACTGGATCGGAGCCTCGAGGCCCGGGATCGGCACGTAGAAGATCAGATCGCTGTTGCCCAGCACGCCCAGGCTGACCAGTGCTTCGCCCACCGGGCGCAGCACGCCTTGGGCGACGCGGACGCCCACGTTCTCGATCGCCAGCGCCGCCGCAGCAACGAGCTGGCCGCTGATCTTCAGCCCGGGACGGATACCAATCGCGTCGTCCAGCAGGCCCACGACCGTAATGACGGCCATGCCTAGGAGGACGCTGATGGGCACGACGGCGTGGTACTCACCGTCGATCATGTGCTCGCTGGGATAGACCACTGCCAGATCGCCCCACGCCGTCCCGAGGTAACTGACCAGCGTACCTCCCATGATGCCCATGAACACCGCCAGCCCGCCCAAGTAGGCCACAGGCACGCGATGGACCTTTCGGGGATCGCTGGGGCGGTCGATGATGCCCGCGGCGAGCGCGATTCGGCGGACGATCGGCGTGGCGATGATCGTGATCGCGAACGCCGCTACGAATACCCAGATGAAGCGATGAAAGATCGCCAAACCCGACGTAGCAAGCTCGCTCGCCTCTGGTGCAGCACCCGCTGAGGGCTCGGCAAACATGCCCGGATCGATCGGCGGCAGCCCGAAGGTGGTCATGGCGGCAAGAAGGCTCACGGGCTCACCCCGGCCGGCCCCATCGCCTCGGCTACTGCACGGATCGTGTCGGCGAGATCATGCTCGGGCTCAAAGGCGATTGCGGCCCTCAGGCGCGTGAGGTCTGGCACGCGTCGCTGCAAGTCTTCGAAGCCGGGCCCATACGCCTCGTCGTAGGGAACGCGCACGATGGTCGACTGGGAACCCAGAATCTCGACCACCGTGCGGGCAAGGTCATGAATGCTGATGGCCGATTCGCTGCCGACGTTAAAGATGCTTCCGCGAGCCGACGGCGAGCCCAGCAGATCGACCAGGGCGCGAGAGACGTCTCGGACGTCGCAGAAGCACCGGACCTGTTCGCCGTCGCCAAACACGCGCAGGGGCTCATTGGCCAGCGCGGCGGCAACGAATCTGGGCAAGACCATCCCATAACGACCAACCTGGCGTGGCCCCACGGTGTTGAACAGGCGGACCACGACAACGCCAAGCCCGTGCGCCCGGTGATGCGCCAGCGCCAAGTACTCGTCGAGTGCCTTCGAGCACGCGTACGACCATCGCGTTGCGGTCGTCGGCCCATACACCACGTCATCGTCTTCTCGGAATGGCACGCGATCGCTCTTGCCGTACACCTCGGAACTGCTGGCCACCAAGACCGCGGGCCGGCTGGGCATAGCCGAAGCGTATCGAAGCAGAGCGCTGGTCTGTTCGGTATTGGTCTCGATGCTGCCGATGGGATCCTCGATGATGAGTTCCACGCCCACGGCCGCGGCCATGTGGTAGATTTCTTGGAATTGCGCCCCCTCGGTCGACTGATCGAGCAACCACTCGCGCAGATCGGCTTGGACGAACCGCAATCGTCCGTGTGGCTCGGGAAGGTTGGCACGAACGCCAGTGGACAGGTTGTCGACGACGACAACGTCGTCGCCACGCGCCAGCAGAAGCTCAACGATGTGCGAACCAATGAACCCGGCCCCGCCGGTGACAAGCACCCGGCGAGCGGCTCCCGTCGGGTTGGCGGCGTCGTCACGCAACGGCGAATCTCTCCTGAACCTCTGGCCCGGGCCGGCCGGTACGAACCGGCTCAGCTCTTGGCGGGCGTCTTCGCCTTGGCCGTGTAGCTGTGCCCGGCGCGGAGGTTCCCTCGAAGGTATCCACCGCTCGCGTTGCGTGCCGCGTTGACCAGCACGCCAAGATAGCGGGCGGGCTGTTCATCGAGTTCCCGTGACAGACGGCCGATCTGGCCGCGGGTCTCCCCAAACGCCTTGGCAACCAGCATGGTGGCATCCACGACCTGCGCAAGCGCCTGGGCATCGCCCGAAACCGTCGCCGGAGAGACATCCAGGATCACGAAGTCCGCCTCGGCGGTCGCTTGCTTGATGAGCTTGACGATCGCTCCAGTGGCCAGCGCCTCGAGTTGGCGATTGCCGGGCTCACCGCACGTGATCACCCGAAGGTTCGGGTTGCCGGTCTGCTGGGCCACGTCACTCAGGGCTGCTCCGGCGAGCACCTCGCCCACGCCCGGCCCCATGGGCAGGCCAAAGACCTCGTGCAAGCGCGGTCGGCGGATGTTGGTATCGATCACGATCACGCGGTTGTCCGCCGCCGCAAGCGACTCTGCCAGATTGCTGACGACCGTGGTCGCACCCGAACCGGGCATCGCCGGCACCACCAGCAGCGACTTGTGACCGCCGGCTCGCATGCGCTTGAGCAGTGCACCGCGAACCTGGCGATAGCTCTCGCTCATGGCCGTCAGCGGCTGCTCGGCGAACACGCGTTCGGGCGTATCGATGCGGGCCGGGTCTTCGGTCACGTGCGGCACCATCCCAAGGATGCGAACGCTCGGCAAGGCCGCGATGTCGGCCGGGCTCTTGACCCGCTGGTCGACCATCTCCAGCAGGTACGCGCCACCGGCCACCAGGCCCACGACGACGATCATGCCGGCCGGCACCAGAATGTAGATCTTCGGGAAGGCCATCTGCGTCGGCACGCGCGGCGACTGGATGACGTCGACGCGCGACGCCGTGGTCATCTGGCTTGTCGCATCCAGCATGCGCAGGTCTGTCTCGAACTCCTGCTGGAGTTCCAGGATCTGCTCCATGCGGCGTTCGATATCGCTCAGTTCGGTCTCCGCATACACCAATTCCTGGAGCCGTACGCCCAGGTCGGTGCGACGCTCGACCAAGCGAGCCATCTGGGCGCGCAGCTGCTGCTCGCCCAGCCGGAGTTGATCGAGCTGGGTCTGGAAGAGCTCTTCCATCAATTCCTGACGCTGCTGGTCGAGGCTGCGTTCCAGAGCGGCGATTTGGTCGTCGATGCGGCGGATCACCGGGTTGTCTTCGGCCAATCGCTCGCGCTCGGTAGCGCGCTGGGCTTGCAGGAACACGACCTGGGATCGAAGGTTCTGGATCAGCGGCTGGAGCTCCACCTGAGCCCGCAGGGTGTCGTTGAACTGAAGGCCGCCCGGGTTGCGCAGCTGGGCCTCCATCTCGGCCTTCTGGGCCAGCAGGGCCTCCAACTGGAGCCCAAGCTCCTGCATGGACCCCAGCACGATCATCATCTCCGCTCGCTCCTGGCTCTGATTGATGTCCAGGACGTCCATCTTGCGCGAGCTGACGATCTCGTTGCGGCGGCGATCGGATTGATCGAAATCGGTCTCCAGGCCCAGAATGGCCTGCTCGATTGCTTCACGACGCTCGGTGGTCGAACGCGAACCGCGCCGCCGGAGATCCTGCAGATACGCTGCATTCACCACCTCGGCCAGCGTGGCGACCTCCTGGCGGTCGCGCCAGCTCACGCTCATGCGGATCAGATCGGTGCCCGCCAGTACGCGGGCGCCGACCTGCTTCTCGAGATCGAGTACGGCCTGGCCGACGTTGACCACGCCGCCGGTGGTGTGTCGCGAGATCCACTTTGGAGCTTCGTTTATCAGACGCGGATTCTCGACCGCCTGCCTCAGCACGTTCTCGGACACCATCATCGCCGCTTCGGTCGCCATGAAGCGCTCGAACTCGTCGTCGTCGATGTTCATCTGCTCGGGGTTGGGCCGGGTTTGTGGCGGATAGCACTTGTAGATGACCGGCGTACTCCAGGTCGGTCGGAATTCGGCCAGCGCAAAGTGAGCACCGGCGCCGAGCACGCCGCCGACGACCGCCGCGATGACGAACGCGAACTTGTACTTGCGCAGCACGCGCAGCGGATCAACGCTCGCGGCCGTCTTTGTACCGATTTGCGCGCCCGACCCGCCGCCGGAGCCATGCGAGCCATTCAGGGAGCCGTTCGTGGATGTAGATGCGATCGTCATGCTGTTCTCTCGTCAATCGGGCCGGTCAGATTCAGGGCCCATGCTGTACGTCGGCCTTCTGCGCTCCTGGGTTCGGTCCGGGTGCCGTTTGAGGGGCAATCCGTTTCGTGCGCCGGGCCCGAAGGCCCACGGGACACGTCCGAAAACCTCTTCGCCTCAGCGCCCATCCAGCTCCTGTTGCAGTTCTTCAAGGATGGAGCGATACGCCTCGGCGCGCCCACCCCACGCTTCAAGCAGGTCGGAAGCATCGCTCGCATGCGTGCGTGCCGCGTCAATCCGGCCGTTCGCCAGATCGATCTGTCCCTGCCGAATCTCGGCGAGCGCTTCCTCGGGCGAACCGCGAGCGATGGTGGACAACTCGTCGGCCGCTTGCTGGGCCTCGGCCAGCCGGTCGCACTCCATGTACGCTACCGAAAGCGTGCTCTGGACGATGGCGGGCGCGATGCCGCCGGCTTCCTTCGCACGGTTCGCCAGTTTGATGGCCTGCTCACACTGGCCCATTTCCGTCGCCAAGACATACGCCAGATTGTTCAGCGACTGGCCCGACTGGGGATTGAGTGCAATCACGGCACGCCACGCCTCCGCCGCTCGCTGGTAGTCACCGCGCTCGTACAGCTTGTCCCCCAAGAGCTGGCCTGATCGCACGGCCACGATGGCCTCTCGGTCTCCGGCAAGCCGGGCAAGCTCGCTGAGCCCCTGCTGCTCGGTTGAAGGGTCCTGAAGCATCAGCGAAGCCATCATGATCTCGCCCACGCGATCGGGGGTTCGCTCGGGCGCGAGTTGGACCGCAATCTCCATCCGCGTGGGGTGGTCCTTGATGAGGGCTGGCATCGCGTTGAACCAGCGGATCACGCCCGCCGTGTCGTTGCGCACCATCTCGAACGACGCAATGGCCTCGGCAATCGCGCGTGGCCGATTGCCTTCCTGCATCGACAGTCCGGCAGACATCAACCGCAGCTGCCACGTACCGGCGACGTCCAGGTTGGTGTCACTCAGTACCTGTCTCGCCTTGGCACGTGCTTCGCCTGTGTTCAGGTTGAGCAGGAATTCAACGAACTGCGCCGCGATCTCCGGGTTACGACGCTGTGCAAGGGACTGCTCGAACAGCCGGATCGATTCACCGGTCCGGCCCAGGTCGGCCATGAGGCGAGCCATGTTGACACGCAGGTCCACGTCCGCCGGGTTCGCCTGCAATGCCGCATCGACTACGGTCATCGCCCGGGGCGTGTCGCCGTTCTGCACCAGTCGGCGAATGAGTTGGTTGCGCAGCTGGCTCAGGCCGGGGTTGATCTCCAGGGCACTGGCGACCGCTCGGGCCGCGTCGTCGTACCGGCCCTGTTCCATGGCGATCAAGGCCCGCAGCCGGTAGGCCTCCCACCGGCCGGGATCCTGGCGAATGGCTTCGCTGACGTCTTCGCCGGCGTCGCGCAGCAACTGGTTCCGCTCGGCCTGTGGGATCGAATCGTCCGTCCGAACCTCGTTGTAGATGATCTCGGCGCGGCGCACGTACGCACGGGCCGACGTCGGATGGGTCGCCAGCGTGTTGCTGATGGCCTGGCGTGCCGCGTCGCTGTCGCCCCGGGCCAACGCCAGATCGGCCCGCAGGATGCCCGCGGCTTCCGAATTCGCAAGCGTGCTGTCGAGCCCGTCCAGCGCCTGCTGGGCCCTGTCGGGCATATCGCCGCGGATATAGGCTTCCACCCGCGCCAGCTTCAGCATGCCGTCGGTGTCCTGGCCCGACGCGATCAGTTGATCGATCACCTCGACCGCCTCGTCGGATCGACCCGCGGCCAGAAGCAACAAGGCCAGGCGCCGACGAATCGGCTGTGATTCGTCGGTATCCTGATCGAGCGCGTTGCGCAGCTTCTGGATGGCAAGGTCGGATCGGTTCTGGCTCTGCAGGAAGTTCGCATAGCTCAGAACGTCGCGTGCATCCAGGTCCCCCGTCCTGTCGCGTGCGGCCATGTATTGGTCGAACTTGTCAACGGCCTGACGCGTGTCTCCCTGCTCAGCGTGCCAGCGGGCATCGAGCATCACGAGCGCTACGTCGTCCTGCTCGGCACGCAGCTCGTCGATGATCTGGCGCGCCTTGTTCCACTGGCCGAGCTTTACGTACACGCTTGCAAGCGCAAGGTTGTTCTGACGATTGCCAGGATCCTGCTCGCGGATCTCCTCCCGCCGATACATGGCGGCCGTGGAATCGCCCACCTGGGCCTCGAGGGCCAGCCATTGGTTCAGGAACGTCTCGTCGGCGCCCGCGATGCGCTGCGAACGCCGCGCGATATCGAGCGCCAACTTCGTACGGCCTAGTTCGGCCAGAGCCACGATGACGTCTCGCACGTTGGTCACGCTGTCGGGCTGACGCCGCAGGATCTCCTGGTAGTCGGCCACCGCATCCTCGGTACGGCCGAGGCTGCGATAGATCTGCGCCCGGCGGTACAGCACGGGAACGCTGGTCAGCCCGTCGGAGATGACCGCGTTAATGAGCCCGAGCGCCTCTTCGCTGCGACCCCGGGCCTGCAGCAGATTGGCCCGCAGCACCCGACCGCCCGCCTGGTCGGCGTTCAACTCGGTTGCCCGAACAATCAGACGCTCGGCCTCGGACCACTGCTCGTTGGCGATTGCCCGGAGGATCTGGGTCTGGATGACCTCGGCATCATCGGGATCGATCTTGATCGCCGCCTCGAGGTGACGTTGCGCGTCCTCGGTTCGGCCGTCACGCATCGCCATCCGATACTGCAGCATCTCTGCGCGAATGGGCTCGAGATCATCTGGCAGTTCCCCGCTCATAAACCGGATCTGCGTCGCCAACTGCTGGAGCAGCCGGTTGTCCGGATACTTGCTGAGCCCCTCGTCGATCGTGGCAAGAGCCTCATCGGTCTTGCGCTGCATGCCCTGAATGGTGGCCAGCGCGTTGTACAGCCGGGCATCGTCGGTCTGTCCCATGAGCCCGCGAATCAACTGCTCGGCCTGCTCGTACCGGGGCGACACGCCGCCGGTCGTATCGAGCATGCGGTCGACCCCGAGCAACGCCTGCTGGATCGGATCATCGGATTGCACCTGCCCGGTTCGGATCCGGAAGTTCTCGTATCGACGCTGGATCCTCGGATCATCCGGAGCCAGTTGCACGGCTCGAACGATCGACTCCCACGCGCCATCGGTGTCGCCGACGCGGTCCTGCAAGTCGCTCAGCTGCGCCCACGCCTCGGGCACGTTGGGACTCAGTTCCACGAACTTCTTGAGTTCTTCGATCGCCTGGCCCACCTGATTGCGATCCATGTAGATGCGGCTGAGCAGAAAGTGGGCCTGCGGATCGGTGCCGTTTGACTCACGCTGGTACGAGACCGCCAGCCCCTGGGCCGACGCCAACTCGCCGCGCATATACGCGATGCGTGCATCGAGGAGCAATACCGAGGGGGTGCCCTGGGTCCAGTACCGCTCAACCTTCTCGCGATACTCGGTTACCCGATCACGTGCCGCCTGCACCTGATCGCCTTCTGCCGCGTTTGCTAGCTCGATCGCGCTTTGAGCCTGACGGAGGACCGCCTGGCCGTTCAGCAACGTCAGGATGATGCCCTCCAGGCTCACGGGAACATCCGGCGACTCCAGCACTCGTTCAAAGGCGCTGATGGCGCGCTCGTGGTCGTTGCTCTCTGCCGCAAACACACCCTCGAAGAAGGCGATCTGCGCAAGCGTTCCGGGATCGTCTTGGGCCGCCTGCGTTGCCGCCTCGAGAATCCGGTTGGTCAGCGGAATCTCGGAGGAACCCGGCGAGGTGAGCCGCTCGAGCCGATGCACGAGCTGGGCGACTTCCACCGTGAGCATTTCGGGAGGACTCTGCCGGATGACCTGATCGACGATTACCTCGACGCGTGGCTTGAACTCCGAGGCCAACGCCAGGTTGGCCCGGACACGCTCTTCCTGGGTTCGCAGGTCGCGCAGCGGCCGCGCGGCAACCTGGAGGTCGTAGTAGAGGCGCGCGATCAAGACGCGGGGGTGGTTCGGGTTCTCGGCCAGGAAGTCGTCGAGCGTTTCCTTGGCTCGATCGAGATAGACCTGCGGGTCCGTGCGCCCCATCCGGTTCTCATTGGCCTCGGCCATGAGCCACTCGTACAGCCCCACGGCCGCCTCGTCGTCGTCCGGATCGACCCGCAGGGCGGCCTCGAAGTCGAGCACCGTCTTGTCCTTGAAGTCCGGGTCGGCCTCGCCTGAACCCAGGCGCATGTTCAGGTTGCTCAGGGCCCGGTACCGGCGCAGCCGATGCCAGTCGGCCTGCTCGTCGTTGGCCTGTTCGGTCGCGAGGAATTGCTCGAGCGCGAAGTTGGTCTCGCTCAGCAGGGACTGCCAGTTGGAACGCCCGCCGGCCCCGAAGACGTTGCGCTGCTCATACTGGGTGCCCAGGAACTTGTCCCACGCGTCGACGTTCGTGCGCTGCGCCACGGCCAACTGCCGCAAACCCGGTACGTAGTTCTTCCAGTAGACGTCGGCGTACTTCGTCTGCGTCTCGGGCGTCAGCTTCTCGATCGACTCGATCCATGACTCGAGATAAACAACGTTGGTCGGTTCCTTATTGACGGCCTTGCCATAGGACTTCTCCGCCTCCACGAAGTCCCCGGCCTGCATGAACTGCTGGGCTGCTTCGTAGTGGTCCGAAGCCGACTTCTTGACGATGAAGTACGCCGCGCCGGCCATGCCGACAAACACCACCCCCACGATGGTGCACAGGATCGCGACGAATCTGACATTTACACGAGCCGCCATGTCCGCCTCCGTATCGCCAGCGGTCGCGCCCCTTCAGACGCTGCCGCGCTTACCCCCGCGATGCGGGCCTCTTCTTGTTGTCTTCGGGCCACTCGCCCGTGGTTACCTCGGCCCAGTCGGGCACGCACAACATCAGCTCCCCGAGCAGGTCATCCAACAGGTCGCCGGCAATCTCGGCCAGTTCCTCGGCCGAGGCCACCCGTTGGCTGTTGAACTGCACCTTCAGGTAGTATGCATAGTCCGTCTTCAGATCGAAGGCGAGCAGCCGCACCCCCTCGGCACTCGATCGATGCTCGCCATTGACGATGAAGAAGTATCCCGCGTACAAGCTCGGCGCGCCGGGCACCGAGAACTCGGTCACGCGAAGCTGAACTTCCCTTGGATCAAGCGGGAGCAGCACCCGCTGTCCAGGTCGATTCGAATACGTGCCCCGGGCCAGCGTCGTCGTGAACGCGCGCCCCTGCATGACCTCGGGCGCATCACGCATCGGTAGCCAGCGGCTGTCGTCCAGCGGAACGTCGACCACGCGGGTTCCGCCGCCGATCTGCATGCCACCGCCAACGAAGCAACGCTCGGGAATGTGCGGCACGGTATCAATCGAGCCGGTGTAGTACGCCAGGTGCACGTCGATACGACGCGGCAGGTCTCCCTCGGGGTCCTTCTCTTCGTAGGTTCGCGTCACGTAGTTGGTCGTGCCGAGCGTGTCCTCGATCTCGCTGGATTCGAACCGATCGGGACCGACGCGGCGCCAGTGCTCGGTCTCGGCCGGCACGTCGCGCATTTCAAGGCCGGTCCGCGGGTAGATCGGGCTCTTCTGCAGGTACAGGTCCAGGGCCCGGATCGACAATCCCAGCACCGCGCCGGACGCAACCAGTAACGCGATGGCGACCGTCGCCGCGAGGACGACGCCGCGGGGCAATCCAAGCAGCTTGGCGTGTGGGTGGCTCATCCCTTGGCCACCTCGCTGGCGGGCTCGTCGCTCACCACACGATTCAGGATCCACACGAGCAGAAGGAAGACGGCAAGGCCGGGAATCAAGAGCAAGGTGCCGATCAACATGTGCGCTTCACCAGACGCCAGGTCCGGATCGACCAGCACGGTCAGGAAGCCCAGCACCGCCACGCGGACGACGTTCAGCGCAATCGCGACCGGCAGCGAAAGCAGCACGACGGCGACCCGCTGCCACCAGTGGCGACACTGCGTCAATGCCACCGCGGCGCCCAGCGCGATGAACGCCACGACCATGCGCATGCCGCTGCATGCCTCGGCCACGTTCAATTGATGCGTGTTCCCCGCGTCGTCCATGACGCTAATGACGTTCCCCTCCACCATCGACTCGATACCGAAGGGGAAGCCGAAGATCGTCAGCAGCAAGTACCCACCCTGACTCGCGATGAGCTGGAGTTGGAACGTGATGGCGATCATGATCCGTTCGGAGATCGTCACCGCGAACAGAAGGAACGCGATGGGCATGATCGCCACCCGCATCACGTGTGGACCGAAGACCAGCAGCACGAATCCGAAGACGGCCAGCACCAGGGCGAACCCCTGGAGCATGTGCGTTGGCACGCCCACGATAAAGAACACGTAGCAGGCAATGCCCAGCAGCAGCGGGAGCAATCCGGGCCAGAATGGCTTCACCGGCGCCGCCAGCAGACGTTCACGGCGTTGATAAAGCAGATAGGCCGCGATGGCGGGCACGGCAAAGGCGTGGCCCCAGTCGTCCAGGGCCCGGTAGCTGATCATGCCCTGCTTGAAGAACCACTCGCGAAACAGCCAGGCAAAGCCAATGAGGGCGATCATGCCCAGGACCGCGACGCCCTGCCAGCGCAGCGAGCCGAGGGCCGCCGGAGCGCCCTGCCTGCTCATGCTCTGCGATGCCGACGCCACGCTCACGCGACACAACTCCCCTCTGGGGCCCACAGGCCCGTTCGACTGCTACGCCCGGGACCCTTGCGGGTTCTGCGATACCCCGGGACCAACCCCGGGGTCTCCATTAGAAGCGGCTATCCAGCGGCGGCGGGCCGAAGACGTCGTTGCCGAAGTTCCGGTCCAGCAGGAAGCCGAAGCCATAGGTTGCTCGGAATCCGTTGCGGACGACCGCGAGCGGATACGCCCAGATGGACGAGCCCACGTTGATCCGGTCGTTGGCCTTCAGGTAGATGTCAGGCTCCACCCCGCGATTGATCGCTCGCAGATCGAGTTGGATGATCGCCTGCCGATCGCCGTCGAGCATGCGCACAAGTTCGATCCGCTCGGGCACGCCAAGCTGGTTCACGCCGCCGGCCTGGTCGATCGCACGCATCAGCGTCAGCTTTTGAGCCAGCGCAAACCCGCCAGGCCGATTCACGAACCCGGCGACAAAATACAATCCATCCAAACGCTGCGGAACGCGGACGATGTCGCCAGGTTCAATCACGACGTTGTACCGCATATCGCCTTCGATCAGCTTCTGCGCCGGCACGCGGATGATGCGCTGGGTCACCAGTTGGCTGGTCGAGGTTTCATCGGTCAGCACGCCGCCGATGGCGCCGCCCTGCTGGCGTCGCGATGCCGCCGCAGCCGTGCCCGGGTTCACGCGCACCCACTGGCCGTCCAGGAACATCCAGGTGGTGTCGTCTCCGAGCCCCTGGCTGTCCTGAGAGGGCTGGACGCGCTGGCCCGAGTCGTCGATCAGATCAACGGCGGGGCGCTGGGATTGCGTCTGACCACCGGATTGCGAGCCGTCCTGGGCTACGCTGAAAGCGCCCGGCCGCGCGCCGCCCTCGAGCAGGCGATCGACGTCGTCGAGCAGGTCTTCACCACTGGCCGGCCTCGAGCCACCTTGTTCCTGTGAGTCCGGGGTTTCTTGGGGGCCAAGATCGACCTGGCGGCTCTCCGAGAGCGGAATCTGCCGGATGATGAAGATCTCGTCGGTTCCCTCCCGGATCCAGCCCGCCTCTGCGAGGGCATCCATAAGGAACCAATCGGCCTTGGGGATCGGGAACTTGCCCGTACCTGGGACCGCCCCCACCATCGTGTACGTCGCCTGGCGACGCTCGAGCACGCGAACCAGCACCTGCGGCCTGGTCACAAAGTCGACGACGGCCTGAGAGACCGCCTCGCGGATTCCGTCCGCGGTTAGCCCGGCCACCTGAACCTCGCCCACTTCTTCCAAGTAGACCATGCCACGTGTGTCGACGGCGGTCTGGAATTCGGCCGGCTGGCCCGCAGGCCGCAAGTCGAAGACGATGATCTGGAGGAAATCGCCCGGGCCGACTCGATACTCCCGAGGGCGGGGCACTAAGTCGTCGGGCGTGACCTCGCTGTACTGGACGAAGCCGTCGTCGGGCCCCTCGACCGCTGAGATGCGGTCGAGGATCGGCGCCGTGGTGGGCGTGACCTCCCACCGGCCCACCACGCTCTGGTCGAACCAGCTATGGACGCCGCAGCCCCCCAGGAGCGTGGCGCCCGCGAGCAGGGTCGGGGCGAGCAGTCGGCGGCCGCGTCCGGTGAAGCTGCCTTGAATCGATCGTGTCGTGTCGGTCATCGGGAACGCACCCCTTGCCCTGTTCGAGAACGCTGTCGCTTTCAATCGACCGGAGCCTCCCTTGGCCCGGCCGCGGGTCTCGATTGTTATCAGGCCACCACGGCGAAGCGGTCGGCGGGCCCAAAAGCCTGGCCTGATGCCATACTCCATGGCACGCCCGGGGTTCGCCCCGGCCAGCCACGATTCCTGCATCGTCACGAACAGGCCGCGGGCTGAGTCGGAACACCCGAGAACCGCACAAATAGCCCCGCTTGCTTCCCTATCCTCTGGGATGGCCCTTGCTCCCCACGCCGTTTCGCAGCCAACCAAGCCCGCAACCCAGCCCCGCCACCCGCGGCCGGCTGGTGGTAATCCCCTACGACGCGTCGACAAGCCGTTGCTCAGCCTGACCGGACAGGTCCTCAACAACGAGGGCCCCCAGCACTTGGCCAACAAGCGCAAGCCCAGCTGGCTGAAGGCCAAGCTCCCCGGCGGGCCCGGCTACGAGAAGGTCAAGGCCATCATGGACGAGCACGGCCTGTTCACCGTGTGCCAGGAGGCCGGCTGCCCCAACATGGGCGAGTGCTGGGCCCGCGGCGTGGCCACCATCATGATCCTGGGCGACACCTGCACTCGGGCCTGCGGCTTCTGCAACGTCAAGACTGGCCGCCCGCCGGTGCTCGACAAGGACGAGCCCCGCCGTGTGGCCGAAAGCCTCAGGCTCATGCACGAGCAGGCTAAGCTGAAGCACGTGGTGATCACCAGCGTGAACCGCGACGAGCTGGCCGACGGCGGCGCGGGCATCTGGGCCGAGACGATCATGCGGGGCCGCGAGGCCTGCCCCGGCATGAGCCTGGAGGTCCTGATCCCCGACTTCGAGGGCAACTGGGGGGCGCTCCAGATGGTCATCGACGCCAAGCCCCACATCATCAACCACAACCTCGAGTGCGTCCGCCGGATGTACCCGGCCGTGCGCCCGAGCGCCAAGTTCGACCGCTCGCTGGAGCTCCTCCGGCGCGTGAAGGAGCAGGGCGGGGTGGCCAAGACGGGCATCATGGTGGGCATCGGCGAGAAGGACGAGGAAGTGCTGGCCCTCTTCGACGACGTGCTCGAGGGCACCCGGGCAACCGGCCCCGACGGCAGCGAGGACGCCTGTGACATCCTGACCATCGGCCAGTACCTCCAGCCCACCCGCAACCACCTGCCCATCGACCGCTGGGTGCACCCCGACACCTTCGCGATGTACAAGGAAGAGGGCCTCAAGCGGGGCTTCAAGGTCATCGAGAGCGGGCCGCTGGTGCGGTCGAGCTACCACGCCGACCACCAGGCCGATGTGCTGAGCACGATCGAGGCGGAGCGGGCGAGGCGGCAGGTCCCCTAAGGACGGTTTCCACCAACGCCATCCCCCCTACCCTCTCACATGTTCAAAGCCTTCGCCATCCTCGTGCTCTACGCCGTCCTCGTGGTCGCCCTGGGCATCCTCGCGTACAGCGACGCCCCGGAGGGGGCCAATGCCTCGACGGCCCTGATCGTGCCCATTGCCGTGGCCGTGGTCAGCCTCGGGTGTGCGGCCATGGCTCTGATGATCCACAAGAACCGGACGGTGGGCATGGTGGGCATCCACCTGGGCATCGTCATCCCCCTTCTGGTAGCCATCGCCGTAGGGCACCGGGCATACGTCGCCCACCAGGCCAGCGAGAGCTACAAGGAAGGCCAGTCCCTCTGGGAGCAACGCGTGCAGGGCGGGGGCATCAACACGCCGTCGGCACGCGAGAAGTTCTTCGAGGAGAACGAGTATCCTGATCACGACAAGGGCTACCTCCGCGGCGCCTTGGTCGCAATCTCGGCCGTCAGCCTCCAGACATTCGTCACCATGATCGTCGCCCGGCCCAAGCCGCCGGCACGCAAGCCCAAGCCCCAGGCCGATGCCGATGCGTCTTGAGCGTCATCGGTGAGCGGTTCTCCATCAAGCTCTGAGGGCGCGCCGAGCCAACTCGGCGGCGTATTCCTGGTCGTCCTGACGCTGTTGGGATGGTCGAGCATCCCCCTTTTCCTGCGGTACTTCGCTGAGGACATCGACGGGTGGACCAGCAATGGCTGGCGGTATGGCTTCGCGGCATTGCTGTGGCTGCCGTTGCTGATCGTCGTTGGTGCGAGGAAGAAGCTGCCCCGGGGCCTTTTCAAGCTCGCCCTGGTGCCCGCTGCATTTAACATCGTGGGCCAGGTGTGCTTCACGTGGGCCCACTACATGCTCGACCCGGGCATGCTGACGTTCGCACTTCGGGCCCACATCGTCTTCGTCACGGTCGGGGCGGCCCTGCTGTTCGCCAGCGAACGCGAGGTCATCCGACGGCCGCTCTTTCTGCTGGGCATCGTCCTGGTGGTCGGCGGCACGAGCGCCACGATCTTGTTTGCGCCAGACAAGCCCTCGACGGCCAGCGAGGCCAGCGGCGTCTTGGCCGACGACCCCGCTCTAGCCCGCACCATTGGCGTGGCTCTGTCGATCGCCGCGGGCGGGCTGTTTGCCTGCTATGCCCTGAGCGTGCGCAAGTTCATGGTGGGCGTGAACTCGATGATCGCCTTCGCTGCCATCAGCCAATACACCGCCCTGGCCATGGTGGGCCTGATGCTCGGGCTTGGGACCGCGTATGGGTTGTCGGCCCTGCCTACGGCGTGGGCTGGCGACGACGCTCTGAGCGTGACCGGCTTCTGGCTGTTGCTTGCCAGCAGCGTCATCGGCATCGCGCTGGGCCACGTGGCGTACTACATGTCGATCAACCGACTGGGCGTGGCCGTCGCCAGCGGCGTCATCCAGCTCCAGCCGTTCGTGGTGAGCACTGCCAGTCTGGTGATCTTCAAGGAACTCTTGACCGGCGGACAATGGGTCGCCGGCGCGATCGCCGTGAGCGGGGCGGGTTCGATGCTCTGGAGCCAGCACCGGGCCCAGCGGGGCAAGGCGCCGCTCCTGGCTCGACGACGCCGCACACGCCTGATGGAATCTGATGCAGGCGAGTTGCCCGCCGATCACGTGGCCGCGGCGGCCGAAGCGGCGGATGAACCCGAGCAAGTGATTACGGGTTCGCGGCCGCAGCGAACACCATGAGCAGGCCCACGATTATGGAAAGTACGAACACGCCGATCTGTACGTAGCTGAGAATGAGGCCGATGATCGCCAGCACCTTGGCGGCCTGATTGGGATTACCATCGCGCTTCATCTTGCCCAGCGCCATATGGCCCAGGATGGCGCCGGGGATCGCCCCCAGGATGCTGATGCACAACCAGGAGGCCAGCCCCAGACCAAACGCCCAGCCGGCGAGCGGCTCGAACCGATCGTTCGGGTCGAGGGATGCCACGGGCGGCGTGGCCTCGACAGGCCCGCTAGGACCCGGCCGCAGAAACTCAGCAGCGGACTGCCACTCGGTGGCGCCAACCTCGGCCACGAGGGCTCCGCTTGCCAGTTTGCCCTGCTCGTACATCGAGCGGAGTTCTTCGAAGGGGATCGGGCCCATCGGGTTACGGTTTGCGTCGGTGTAGTAGTAATCGGCCATGCTGGCGATCCCCCGAAT
This sequence comes from Phycisphaerales bacterium, assembly GCA_040221175.1. NCBI lineage: Bacteria > Pseudomonadati > Planctomycetota > Phycisphaerae > Phycisphaerales > Phycisphaerales bacterium. The sequence continues at coordinate 61,941 of JAVJVK010000015.1, read as the reverse complement.
CGAGTGGAAAGTCTGGACTATTCCGTCTTTGGGAAACTCCGCTGGCGAATGTCAGCCCGACACGGCCGCCGCGACGATCAGGAAGACGAAGAACCCGTTGTACAGGCTGGCGATCGATCCGAGCACGATTGCCACCCAGGCGTGGACCGATCCGCCGTAGGCCTTGCCCTGGGCCCTGCGTCGCAAGCCGACGATGCCCAGCACGAGGGCCGCGATGGCCAGCGGCAGGCCCAGCAGCGGGAACATGCCGAAGATGCCGAGGTAGTAGCCGATCAGGGCGGCGGGGTTCTTGTATGGAATGATGCCCCCGGTCGCATCGGGCGTCGATCGCGGATCGGGCTGGGCTTGAGGCAAGGGAGGCGGTTGAGTCTGGCTCGACGTGGCTGGCGTGGGGTCGGATTCCATGGCACAACCCTTGGCACGTCGCGCGTATTGGGCGAGCCCGACCAGGAGAATGGGCCGGGCCGGACGGGCATGGGGCTTGACCCGGACACTCTACTGGCCCACACTTGGCACCACGGGCTGGGCAACAGCACGGCCCGATTTGGCGTATGAGACCTGCGTACGGTCCTGCCGATTGGTCTGTTCGGCCTGTATTCGGCATTGGTTTGGAACCGTTCGAGTAACCCTTGAATTGAGCAAAGGGGGCCCCTGATGGCCGGACGTGGTGGAGGAATGGCGATCTTCGCCGCGATTTCGAGCATCCTCGTGGTGGTGCTCTTCGTGCTCACCGTGGTGTTCTACTTCCAGGCCGAAGCGGCCAAGCGGGACGTGAACAACATGGAAGCGGCCACGGCCGAGTTCATCCAGCCTGCCGAGCGCTCGCAGGACCAGGTCCGTCAGCTCGTGGCTCAGGCCGCCGCCGAGCGAAAGAGCCTGGTTGGCTACCTGGTCGATACCCGCCGTGACATCATGCAGCGGGTGACCGGGGTTGGCGGCGATTCGCTGGCCCAGCTCAACGCGAAGCTCGATAGTGTGCCCGGTGCCGACGACAGCGCCCTGCTGATGGTCGCCCGCGACGCCGTGCGTCAGAACGAAGACCTCCAGGCCCGTCTGAACCAGGCCCAGGCCGCCGTGACCCGCGCCCAGGAGAACGCAGCCAACGAAACCGCCCGCGTGGCGTCCATCGAGCAGGGCTTCCAGGAGACCATCGACCGCCTGAGCGCTGAGGTTGCAGGCTATCGCGACGAGGTCGAGAGCCTGCGCAGCGATTACGGCCAGGCACGCCTGAGCATGGACAGCCGGGTTTCGGATATTCGCAGCCGAGCCGACGACCGCGTGTCGATCCTGGGCAACCAGCTCGACCAGGCCCGCGCTGATCTGCGTGCGGCCGAAGAGCAGGTCCGCGAGCTGCGCGGCCAGGGCCGCACCACCGGCGTGCGTCCGCGTGCGGAAGAGTCGCTGGTGGACGGCGTCATCGTGGCCGTGAACGAGCGTGATCGACAGGTGACCATCAACCGCGGTGAGCGCGACAAGGTGACCCTGGGCATGACCTTCGCCGCCTACAGCGACGCGCAGGAGATCCAGCCCGACGCACAAGGCAACTACCCCCGCGGCAAGGCCAACCTTGAGGTCATCCGGGTACTGGAGGATCGCTCGATCGCCCGCATCAACGGGTCGGTGTCGGGGCGTCCCATCCTGCAGGGCGACGTGGTTGCCAACGCCGTCTACGACCCCAACAAGACCTACAAGTTCGTGGTCTACGGCTTCTTTGATGCCGATGGCGACGGCGTGGAGAGCTTCGGCGAAACCCGCGCGATCGAGGCGGCCATCCGCGACTGGAACGGCCGCGTTGTGGACACGCTCTCGGGCGACGTGGACTTCGTCGTCCTGGGCACCCGTCCGACGCTGCCGCCCGAGCCGGACATCACCGCCACCGAGCGCGAGATCATGCAGTACCAGGAAGCTCTGACCCGCGTGGAGCGGTACGACAACCTCTTCAACAGCGCAGTTTCGGCCGGCGTGCCCGTGCTGAACCAGAACCGGTTCTACACGCTGGTGGGCAAGCCTTACGGCGACATCCGCTAAGGCTCGTGCCATCGGTGCTCCCGGGCGCGCTATAAAACGTCGTGGCCCGGAAGAAAGACCTGCCCAACCGAGGACTGCCCGCCCCCGTCGTCATAGCCGGGATGGCGGGCGTTCGCATTTTCGTGGGTTCGCTGGCCGCCCCACCGTGGCCGATCGTGCGAGCGGTGACACGGTCGGCGGGTTGTTACTACGCGACGCGATCGATGAACAGCCATCGGCTGGATCGTGCCCGGGCCCACCTGCGTGCGGCATTCCCCGAGGCCCCGCCCGAGCGCGTGGAGCAACTGGCGGTCGAGGCGTACCAGCACCTGTTCCTGCTCGGTGCGGAAATGGCACGCAGCCCCCGCACGATGAACACCGACAGCGTGCTGGCGCACGTCGAGTTCGGAGACGTCGAAAAGGGCATCAAGGCCATCGTGTCAGGCCGCCCGTGCATCCTCATGACCGGGCACTGCGGCAACTGGGAGGTGCTGGCCACCACAATGGGCCTGCTTGGCATCCCGATGCACGCAATCTACCGCCCGATGGACTTCGAGCCGCTCGATCGCTGGGTGCGCCGCGAACGCAGCCGCCCGGGCGTGATCATGGTCGACAAGTTCGGCGCGATGCACCAGCTTCCCAAGCTCATGGAGCAGGGCGCCTGCCCCGCGTTCGTGGCCGACCAGAATGCCGGTGATCGGGGCGTCTTCGTACCGTACTTTGGTCGCCTGGCCAGCAGCTACAAGTCCATCGGGCTGCTGGCCATGAAGTTCAACGCGACGATCATCTGCGGCGCCGCCCATCGCATTCCGAGCACCGATGGCGACACCAAGTATCGCCTGACGATCCACGACACGTTCGGGCCCGAAGACTGGTCCGAGCATCCCGATCCGGTGTTCTATCTCACCGCCCGATACCGCCGAGCCCTGGAGACCGCCGTCAGACAGGCGCCCGAGCAGTATCTCTGGATGTATCGCATCTGGAAGAGCCGGCCCCGGCACGAACGCCTCGACAAGCCATTTCCGGAGAAGTTGCGTGAACACCTGCGGTTGCTGCCGTGGGTGACCGACGACGAGGCGTCTGAGATCGAGGAACGGAGCGAACGCGACCGCGCCACCATCCGCGCGGGCGGGTTGATCTAGCCATATGATTGCTCATGGCTGGCCGCGACGATCCATCTGATATCGACGTTCGCAAGGTTGCGCGACTGGCCAGGCTGGCGTTCGCCGATGACCAACTCCCGGCACTATCGCGCGAGTTGCGGTCGATCCTCGAGCATGTGCAGGGCCTGAACGAACTGCAACTCGATCGGGTTGAACCGCTTTCGCACCCCACGGACCAGGAAGCATTGCTGGCCGACGATGTTCCCGCCGGCGAGTTGTCGCATGAACAGTTGGAGCGCATGGCGCCACGGATGGACGGGCCGTTCCTTCACGTGCCCAAGGTCCTCGGAGACGGCCAGGGCGCCTGATCCATTGCGACCTGCCGCTACACTCGCCCATGTCCGAGCCCAAGCACCGCCTGCCGACCGATACCGATGATGGGCTGCTCGTGGTGATGAGCGGCCCGAGCGGCGTGGGCAAGACCACCATCGCACGCGCGGTCGACCGCGCCATTCCCGACGCCCTCTTCAGCGTGTCGGCCACCACCCGGGCACAGACCGCCGCGGACGTGGAAGGCGTCGACTATCACTTCGTCAGCGAGGATGAGTTCCGTGCGATGGTCGCTCGCGATGAATTCCTCGAGTGGGCCGAGGTATTTGGTCGGCTGTATGGAACACCCCGGGCCTGGGTCGATGAGCAGCTTCGACGAGGCAGGGTCGTCATCTGCGATATCGACGTGGAGGGCGCTCGGCAGATCAAGGCCAAGATGCCCGATGCCCTGACGCTCTTCGTGCTGCCCCCCAGCGAGGATGAACTGCTCGAACGCCTGCGGGCCAGGAAGCGCGAGGGCGAAGAGGCAATCCAGCGTCGCTTCGCAGAGGCAAAGCGTGAGATCGCCGCGGCCCGGGCCAGCGGGGTGTACGAGCATTTCCTCGTAAACGAGGATTTGGAGGCGTCGATCGCCCAAGCACTCGCGTTGGTCACGAACGCCCGGTCCAGAACAAAGCGATAACCGTCCGTAACGGTCTTACTAGGGTCGACCCAGGTTGGCTAACGCCGCCTCGATCGCGTTCCGTTCGTCGTCGGTGCGAGCTTGATTGAGGGCGTTGCGCAGCAGCGTACGCCCCTCGCCTGCGTTGCCTGTCCGAGCGAGCGCTTCGGCCAGTGTACGGGCGTCTTCGACGAGCTTCTGCGGGCGGACGTGCGGCGACAGCAGCCGGGCCATGGTGGTGGCGGCCTCGGGATCTTCGAGCAGCGGACGCAACGCGTGCCAGGCAAGGTCTTCAATGACCACGTCACGCTGACGCTCGCTCGGCAGGCGAGCGAACATCGCCGCGACGGCGCGTCGTTCACCCGCCTCGAACAACGCGCGGATCGATGCCTCGGCCATCTGGGCATCGACGCGACCGGGCTCATCGCGCAGCGTCGCCATCGCCAGGTCGACGAGCGTCTCGTTGCGACCGGCCATGCGCAGGTGCCACGCGGCCTTTGCAAGTGCGTCGGCTTCGATCTCGCTCTGTGCAAGCGACTCGAGCGTCGCGGCGCCTTCGAAGTCGGGCATGGACATCGCTCGCTTGCGTGGCTGCGGATCGAGCATCCAGAGCGGATCTCCGATCGTCGCCAGCTTTCGATTCTCCAGCAGGCCATCCTCCCTGCCCGCCGCACCGAAGGGAAACAGCGAACCCAACCGAGCCGCAAACGTTACCTGAGGCACGAAGCTCTGGAGCCCCGGTTCGTCCACCGAGCCCATGTAAGCAAAAGCGCCCCGAGACAGCCACGCGCCGGCCACGCTCGTGTTGACCCCCGGCCGCTGGGCGCTGAACGAGTGCACGAAGTACACTGCCACGGGCGCGCTCAGGATCGGCACGTCGCGTCCGGCAGCCTTGCCGGGCGAGAGTTGGAAATCGCCCAGGCGGCCCTTCGTATTGACAGCGATCAGGTTCGCATCGAGAGCCGTGGAGGACCGATGCAGGAACTCGCCCAGCCCACGGGACGCAGCGTTATTGATCTGGACGTCCAGGCCGATCTGCCGGTAGATCTCGGCCGCCGTTGAGAGGGCGTAGTTCGACCACGGAGGATCATCCGGATAGCTCTCGAACAACCATGCTCGCTGTGTCGGCAGGAAGATCGACGCCATGGCGCTCGCGGCCGTGATTGCCGACGAACCAAAGACGTGTCCGCACCAGGCCCAGCGATCGGCGCTGCGGGCAGCCGAGCCCGCGCGTCCTACTCGGGCCGTGAACGCGGTCGTTCCATGGGCTTCGCCCACGAGCCTGGCCGGAGCATTCATGCAGAGTGTGACGGCGTCGATCTCGTCGCCGAGTTCGTTCCATTGCAGGCCCAGCGCGGTCAAGGAGGCTTCGAGCGCGTCACAAAAAGCGTCAGCATCGGCGTCAGAGATCGTCTGATTGATACCGCCCGGGGCGCCGAGCCAAACGATTGGCTGCATCCTCGCGGCCGATAGCGCAAGCCCAGCGGTCCAAGCCCCATCGCCGGGAGCCACCACCACGACTCCGGGTGGCGGTGCGTCAAGCTCGCGCCACCGCCGGATGAGGGAGGGCATGGGCTGAACTTCGTCCGACAGCTGGCCGCCCCAGGCACGGACCACCGCCGCCTCGATCGCCTCCCGCCGCTCCTCCGCGCCCCACCCGTTTGCGGCGTCAGGGGCCTGCCAGCGGAGCACCCGGTCCGGCTCGAAGGCGTTGACGAATCGGGCAATGGCCTCCCGAGCCTCGGGCGTGCCGTCATCGAGCAGTACCGGAAACCGGCTCGCCGGCGACCATCTGGCGATGGCCTCTACGAACGAATGCTCGTCGGAGACAACCAGCACGACGGGAGCCACGCCGACCGCCCGATCGACCGTTCGCACGCGGGCGCCCAGCTTCTGGGCTGGCAACAGGTCCTCGAAGCGTTGCTGGCTTGGCTCGGGCTGTTGAGCGCCCCAAGCGGGCTCGCGGCACGCCAGAGCGAGGCAAATGGTGACGAAGAAGGTCGCAAGTCGCATCGAACAAGCCTACGCGCAGGCCCCGTACGATCGGGCTGACAGACCCAGAGCGGGCGTGGCGGAATTGGCAGACGCGCGGGATTTAGGTTCCCGTGGCCGGAAGGCCGTGCAGGTTCGATCCCTGTCGCCCGCATTGATCAGCCGATAGTGTGCCTGGGAAGGCCCTGGGCTTTCCCGTGGTTGAGCAGACAGACCCAGCGAGGACCGCATCGTGACCCCCGAAACGTCTCCGACACGAATCGACGCCGCCCGTGACGCCGCCGCCATCCTCGATCGCGGAGAACTGGCCGTGCTGCGCACCGAGACCGTGTACGGCGTCTTTGCCCGCGGCGACCAGCAGGCTGCCATCGACCGCGTACGGGCGTTGCCTCGGCGTGCGGGAGCCTGGGGAACCCTGACGTGGCACGCCCCCACCGTCGAGGCCGTCCTCGAGGCCCATGAGCGGGCATCGATCGAGGCATCCCCAGCGCTTCGGCGGGCCATGCGGCGCGTGTGGCCCGGCCCCGTGACGCTGCGCCTGCACGGCGAGGAGATCGAGGCACTGATCTCGGCCTGCGGGCTGCTTCCAGGCGTGGCCGATGCGCAAGGCGAAGACGGCCATGCCCTTTCGGTGCGAGTCCCCGACGATACGTGGACCTCGATGGCCCTCCAGCGTGCCGCCGGTCCCATCGTCGGTGCGTCGGCCGAACCGATCGAGACCGGCGAATCGGCCCCACAACCGGGATCCTGCCCCAAGGGTCTGGAGAAGGCCGGTATCGCACTGATTCACGACGAGGGGCCGACCAGATACGGCCGGCACAGCACCGTGCTGGATATCCACCCTGATGGCGACTGGACGGTGCGGGCGGAAGGCGCCCTCACGCGAGAGCAGATCACCGAGAGGCTCGCCACGCTCATCGTGTTCGTGTGCACGGGGAACACGTGCCGCAGCCCCATGGCTCAGGCGATCGCGACGAGCCTGCTCGAGCGACGCGGACATGCACACCGAGCCATCGTGGTGTCGGCGGGCGTTGCGGCGATGAATGGCGCCCGGGCGACGCCCGAGGCAATTCTGGCCAGTGAAGCGGTCGGCGCCTCGCTGCGGGATCATCGCAGCCAACCCGCCAGCCGGGAGGTACTCGAGAAGGCCGACGTGGTGTACGCCATGACGGCCAGCCACGCCGAGGCCGCCCGGGCCCAACTGCCACCGGCCCAGCGGTCGAAGGTCCACACGCTTTTGTCGGATGAAGACGTAGACGACCCAATCGGCGGGCCTCAGACGCTCTATGATGAGCTGGCGAGAACGTTCGTCGGAGCCATCGAACGACGCCTTGAGGAACTGGGACTATGAAGATCGCCATCGGAGCCGACCACCGTGGCCATGAAGCCGCACGCAGCCTCGCACGGGCCCTGGAGAACATGGGGCACGAGGTCGCGGTCCACAACGGCGGCGATCCGTCGGAAAACCCCCAGTCGTGCGATTACCCCGATCGGGCGCACCAAGTGGGCGGTCTGGTGGCCCGCGGCGAAGCGGACAAGGGCGTCCTGCTCTGCGGCTCGGGCATCGGCATGTGCATCGCCGCCAACAAGGTTCCCGGCGTTCGGGCCGCGTTGGTCCACGACGAGTTCACCGCGACCATGGCCAAGAGCCACAACGACGCCAACGTTCTGTGCCTGTCGGCCGATATGCTCGGCCAGCGACTCATCGAACGGATGGTTGAAGCCTGGATGACCGCCGAGTTCGAGGGCGGTCGGCACGCGCGACGCGTGGCCAAGATCCATGCTATCGAGCAAGGGCAGAACCCAGCGTCGGTGAACAACGAGTCCGTGTCGGCCTGACCCTGACCGGCTTCATCCGCCAGGCGTGCTGGCCCATCGCAGCTTGCGGATCAGCGTCTGCCAGTAGCTTCGATCCGGATTGACCACCAGGCTCAGCGGCTGATCGCCCACGGTAACGCGGACCACGTCCCCGGCTTCGAGCGGCACGGTGTGTTGTCCATCGATCACGGCACAGGTTCCCGCGGTGGGATCATGGCCCTCTGCGCGATTCGTCCGATGCGCCACCACGTCGATGCTGCTACGGCCGGGCACGACGATCGGTCGGAAGCTGAGCGAGTGCGCGGCGATCGGCGTTACGACCATCGCCTCGAGCGTGGGTTCGAGGATTGGTCCTCCGGCGGCCGCGTTGTAGGCCGTGCTGCCGGTGGGCGTCGCCACGATGAGACCATCGCCCGCGACGCGCGGCGCACTCTGCGCGGGCGCCCCATCGATGCATAGGCCCAGTTCGATCATTCGGAACGGAGCCCCGTTGCAGATCGCCACGTCGTTGATCGCGACCTGACGCGCGATCTGCTCGCCTTGGCGCAACACCCAGGCCTCCAGGGCCGCAACACGTCGGATCTGTCCCCGGCCTGCGAGCAACTCGGCCGCGTGACGATGGAATGCGTCCGCGTCGAACTCCGCCAGGAAGCCGAGCTTGCCGAAGTTGATTCCCAGCACGGCGACCCCCGCGGCAACGGCATGCCGGGCCAGCCCGAGGATGGTCCCGTCTCCCCCGAGCACGATCGCCAGGTCGGCCCCCTCGGCGAGGGCCCGCTCCTCGTCTGCCGCATCGAACTCGCCCACGAGTTGGGCGTGCGTCTCGATCGCCCGCCGGACCGATCGAGCGGCGTCGAGGGCCTCGGGCTTGCCCGAGTTCACGACCAGGACCACGCGAGTCGCCGGCCGGGCAGCTTGGACGCCTGAATTCGGGGACTGATTGGCTGGGTCGGGCATGGCCCATGCTATGGCTGCGTTCGTATCATGGCCGATGCACCGACCCGGCTCGAATCCCATGGACATGCTCCCCAGCGACTTCGTCTGCGATTTCACGGGTCGGCAATGGGATGGGAGCTTTCCGATGGTCGAAGGCCATCAGGGAAGCCTGATCTGTGGAGACGCCCTTCGGATCGCTTATACCGAGGTTGTACTGCTGGGAAATGACAGCAAGCCGCCCGGGGCGACTTGCACCATGTGCCTGGAAGAGCGTGATGACCCCGGCTGGCAAAGCCCCGTGGCCGTACGGGACAGTGAAGGCAGCGCGATCATCTGTCGCCGATGCATTCGCCAGAGTTCGACGCGGTTGGCCAAGGACCCTGACTGGGGATGGAACAAGCCCACGCTTGATGTATCTGAGGAACCCTAAAAGCCACTCGGTATGGCCGTCCGTCAGCCCTGTTCGCGCTCCTTCACGCGGAGAATCGCCGCCCAGAGTGCTGGGTTCACGATAAGCAGGAAGAGTCCGAGGACTCCAACGGCAAGCCCGATCCACCGATCCGCAAATACGGCCACAGCCAACGCAACGGTCAGGAGCAGCACGACGGCCGCGAACAGCAATCGACTGATCGTCTGCTGATTCGTTCCCAGGTCCGCCGGAATGCCCTCGGGCGAGACCTCGGCAATCCGACGAGCTTTCTCGTCCTTGACCGGTGGCGGCTGATCGGGCTCGGACTGCGTGGAGTACTCGCGCTCGCTGCGGGGAGTAGTTTCGGGGTTGCTTGTTGTCGGCCGGGCTTCGTCGCCCGCGCCACGTTGCGCACTCACGGGTAGCGTCCTTTCGTGTCGGGGTCAGGCGGCGGGCTGCTTGTCGGCCACGATCAACCAGATTGCATGGATCTGGCCGGGCAGCCATCCCAGGATGGTCAACAGAAGATTCAACCAGAAGTGCAGTCCAAGGCCGACTTGTAGCAGTGCCGCAACCGGCGGCAGGAAGATCGCCAGAAGAATCTTGATGATGATCATCGATGGGCTCCTTTGTGCCACCCTCGCAGACCGACCCTATGCCTCTTGGGGCTGGTCGTCGATGGCCATGCCGAGAGAATCCGCTCCGAGGAAGTGGTCCAGGTGATGGGCGCGATCCTCAACCTTCAAGAGAATGCCCTTCAGCAGGGTCTCGGTGCCGAAGTCGCCCTGCTCGGTGCAGATCTTGATGGTGCTGCGGAGCTTGGCCGCAATGTGGCCCTCGGCGGTGCGGTCGCGCTCCAGCATGTCTCGGATGCGGAAGACGCCCTCGGGCTCGTGCTCGATGTACGCGAGCTTGGACTGACTCGCTGGGCTACTTGTGGGCACGCCCCCAATCGCGGTGATGCGTTCGGCGATGGCGTCGAGTTGTTCATGCACCTCGTTGTAGTTGTCCTCGAGGAACAGATGGATATCGCGGAACTGGGGCCCTTCCACCAGCCAGTGGTGCTTCTGGTATTGATGGAACAGGACGAAGAACGACGCCAGGTGACCATCGAGTTCCGGAATGATCTTCCTCGCGGCCGCTTCGGGAAGATTAATCGGATTTTGCTCGATGAAGTCGGGGCCGCGCCAGGGAGTCGTGCTCATGAATCGGTCCTTTCAGAGCATTCCAACGAGCCTCGCCCGTCGGAACTGAGAAATTGCGGACGCTCGCATCCGCCAGAATCAAAGACTGTTAGGCCGTCGAGTTCTGGCCGGACCTGCGATCCTCAGACGATTCGTTCCATCCCCTACGCCCATCGCGGGAACTCCGCGGTATGGACTGACGCACGTCCTCTTCGTGACGCTGCAAGATGCGTGTAGCGCGATCGCCCATCTCGGCGACAACTGAGACAAGCAGAATCAGGACTCCGATTCCGAACGCGACTTGGAGAAAGAGAGACTGCGGCGCTGAATCAAAGAGCACCGTCCGATACCCAAGCCAGGCGCATATGGGCACCAGTGCCAGAATGGCAAGACGACGGATCATGCCAAGATATTCGGCTCACGGACTGATGGTGACCTGAACATCAGGTGAAAGTCTCCTCATGTTGGAGAGCTTCACCCGACCCATCTTGCCTGGCTTGCAGGTGAATCGAGAATTCGCACCCGCGCTTCAAGTTGCGCACTCGGACCTCGCCGTTGTGCAATTCGGCAATGCCATGGGCGATCTGGAGTCCGAGCCCGGTCCCGCGACCGCGTCGTCGCTCTTCGGCGCTTTGCGTGAACGGTTCGAACAGGTGCTGCATCACCTCTGGCGGCACGCCTGGCCCGAAGTCCCGCACCCGGATGATGACCCTGCGATTCCGGACCGCACAGGAGATCCGAACGGCGGCATCGCGGGGCGAGAATCGAATGGCATTTCGGATCAGGTTGCCCAGCGCGGTAATGAGCAGATCGGCATTGCCTTCGATCTGGGGGGGCTCTTCGCCGTCGTACAGCAACGGTTCGAGGCGAACCCCGTACTGGCGAGCCATCGCGTTGCAGCCCGAAACGGTTTCCATGAGGATGTCGTTGGCATCGTGGCCTTGCGCCTGCACCACGCTCTTGCCCTGACGGACACGCGTCAGGAGCAGGAAGCTCTCGACCATGCGGCCCAGCCGGTCCATCTCTTCGACGGTGGTGCGGGCAAAGTCCCGCAGTTCGTCCATCGAAGGTCGGCCCGCCATGAGCACTTCTCCCTCGGTCCGAACGACACTGATCGGGGTCTTGATCTCATGTGACACGTTGGCAAGGAACCGGGCCTGGGCGTCATAGCCCGCGGAAATTCGCCGCATGGCCAGTTCCAGTTCATCGCGCAGGGCATCGAGCTCGGGCGCGCTGTCTTCCAGATCCAGCGAGTCGCTGACGTTGTCGGCCGAGAGTTCCTCGGCAAAGTGCTGCATCTGACGGATGGGTCGGACCGCCAGGCCAGCGATGTACCACGCTGACACGCCGGAAGCTGCGATGCCCGCGGGCAGCAGTAGCACCAGCGCCACGGTGATCGTCCGAAGGGGCAGATTGGCTTCGGCCACTGGGGTGGCCAGGATCAGTCGCGCGGTCTCGCCGTACGGCTCGGCCGCGTAGTAGAAGCCCCGTGCTTGCCCCGAGTCGCGCTGCCCGGGCTGGCCAAAGTCTCCATCGAAAGTGGCCGACCGAAGAACGTCGAAGTCATCGGAATCAAAGGGGCCGTCGATGCGGGTCCCGTTGTTGCTCGACACATCGATGGCCGCAACGCGCCCAAACCAGCGGAGTTGGATCTGATCATCGATCAACTCGGCGAGGCTGGCCTCCTCATCGGTGGCAGGGTTGATCTCTGCCTGAGCGGCGATGCTGACGGCGGCCTCGGTCAGCCGCTGCTGATTGGTCGTCTGGACGTTCTCTCGATGGTAGAGGATGATCAGGAGCGAAAGGGTGATCTGGACGGCGCCCGAGATCGCGACGACCCACAACGTGATGCGCAGGCGCAGCGGGACCCTCGACACCCAGGCTCTGGGGGCTGACGGGAGCGGGTGGTCTGGTTCAGACGCCCGAATGGGCATCGATCACTCCGAAGCGATAGCCAGCACCCTTAATGGTGTGGATGAGCTGCGTGTCGAAGCCGCGGTCCAGCTTACGGCGCAACGCCGACACGTAGACGTCGATCACGTTACTCGATGGCTCGAAGTTCATGTCCCAGACCTTCTCGCCGATCTGGATGCGACTGAGCACACGGTTCTGATTCCGCATCAGGAATTCAAGGAGCGCGAATTCCTTGTTCGAAAGCTCCACCCGCGTGTCGCCACGGGTCGCGTGACGCGTGTACAGGTCGAGCTCGAGGTCTTCGCATCGAAGCACTCGGCTCTCGCTGGCTTCGCCGCGACGGAGGATCGCCCGGATGCGGGCAAGCAACTCCTCAAACTGGAACGGTTTCGTGATGTAGTCGTCGGCGCCAGCATCTAGCCCATCGATCTTCTCTTCGATGGCCGAAAGCGCGGTGAGCATGATGACCGGCGTGGCAATTTTGCGGCGACGCAGGTTCCGGCATACTTCGATGCCATCGCGATCGGGCAGCATCAGGTCCAGCAGCACCAGGTCGTAGTTCCCACCGCAGGCAAGTTCCTCACCCTCGTAGCCGGTGTTGGACACATCGGCCGCAAACCCGTGCTCGGTGAGCCCCTTCTGAATGGCCAGGGCCATCTTCGGGTTGTCTTCGACGACGAGAATCCGCATGCGAGGCCTCCTGGAGCGAGCACAAGTGTATTCCCGCGGCAGCGGGCGGGGGATCTACCAGCCAAGCACCCAGCCAAAGATCAGCGGCGCCACGATGGTCGCGTCGCTCTCGATCATGAATTTTGGTTCACCAGCACCCAGCTTGCCCCACGTGATCTTCTCGTTGGGCACCGCGCCGCTGTATCCGCCGTAGCTTGTCGTCGCATCAGAGACCTGGCAGAAGTAGCTCCATCTCGGTACACGCTTGGCCTCGTCGGCATCATCGCGATACAGGTCGTGGTTGATCGTCGGCACCACGCAGATCGGGAAGTCGCCTGCGATGCCACCGCCAATCTGGAAGAAGCCCGGCCCCTTGTCCTTGCCCTTGGTAATGCCCAGGTACCACTCCAGGAGCGACGCCATGTAGCTCGTCCCGCCGAGTACGCTGTCCAGGCTGTAGCCGTGCTTGTCCGCATTGGCGACGAACATGTTGCCCAGGGTGCTGTCCTCCCACCCCGGAACGAACAGCGGCAGGTCCCTTTCGGCGGCGGCCAGCATCCAGCTGTCCTTGGGATCGATCTGGTACTCGTGCTTCAGATCACCGCTGCGCAGCAGGTCGTAGAGGTACTGGTGCGGCAGGGCTCGTCCGCCCGCGTGGTTGGCGGCCTTCCATCGATTCAGCAGGTGGCCCTCGATCTTTTGCATGGCCTGTTCTTCGGGAATGCAGATGTCGGTAACGCGCGGATAGCCACCCTCGTCCAGCGCGACCTCATCGGCTTCGGACAGGGCCCGCCAGTCGTGGATGGGCTTGTAGTGGTCGTGGGCAACCAGGTTGAATACGTCCTCCTCGAGATTCGCGCCCGTGCAGCTGATCGCGTGCACCTTCCCCTGGCGGATCATCTCGGCGAGGGACCGCCCCAACTGGGCGGTGCTCATGGCCCCCGCCAGCGTCATGAACATGGGCGTACCGCCGGCCAGCGTCTGCTCATACGCCTTGGCCGCCTTCACAACGACGCCGGCGTTGTAGTGCCGGTAGTGCCTCTCCATAAAAGCTCGAAGGGGCGTGTTCGTGGTCATCTGGCTTTGTTCCTCGCGTGCGTGGGGGACGGGGCGTACGGGAATGCCTGCATGGCATGACCCAGCGGGCCGCCAAAGGCCCACTGTAACGCCCCATCGGCAGCTGGGCGTAGAGAATGACGGATGCCGCGAGGCGGGCCCGCGGGGAGGTGGGCTCGCTCGCGGCGTCTTTCATGGCCCCGTCCGACCTCGGCTCGTTCCGTGCTCTCGACCAACCGTCAGCAGGAGATCCCACGATGCTCAGCGCCACCTTCCACAGCTCGGTCCTGATCGCCCTCGGTGTCTTCTCGACGGTTCCGGCCATGGCCGACGATGCGATCGCGTGGCCCGAGGGCTTCGAGCCCTTCACCGGACGCGTTCAGAAGGTCGACGTCATAGGTGGGTTCAAGAGCGATGCCGTACTGCTTCGTCTGGCGGCTGGTCACGCTGCCGAACCGGCCAACCTGCCCGGGGTCACGTCGCTCTCGCACGCGTTCGCACGCCCCCCGGCGAACCAGGCGCTAGCCGAGCAACATGGCCTCACCCGGCTCTACGTCGCCGCGCTCGACGCAGGCGTCAATGCGCGTCAAGCCATCATCGCCCTGACCGCCATCGATGGTGTGGAGCGAGCGGAACTCATCGGGATCGGCGGCGTGCTGGCGACCACGCCCAACGACGCCGACTTCGATCTCCAGTACGGCCTCTTGAACACCGGCCAGCCCATCTCGGGCACGCCCGGTGTGGCCGGCGCGGACATCAACGCGAGCCTCGCGTGGGATATCACCACTGGTGACCCCGATGTCGTGATCGCCATCGTGGATACCGGCGTGAGCCAGAGCCACCCGGACCTTCAGAACAACGTGCTGCCTGGCTACAGCCCCTTGGGTGGAAGCTGGGACGACGACATCTTGATCAGCCACGGCACGCACTGCGCCGGCATCGCCAGCGGCGACACGGACAACGGCATCGGCATCGCCGGCGTGGGCTGGGATTGCTCGATCCTCCCCGTAAAGGTGCTGGGCTTCCTGGGCACGGGCACCGAGCCGGACATCGCCGCGGGCGTGGTATGGGCGGCCGACAACGGCGCGGACGTGATCTCAATGAGCCTGGGCTCGCCCGACTTTTCCAGCGTACTCGAGAACGCCTGCAACTATGCGCTCGACCAGGGCGTGATCATCGTCGCCGCAACCGGAAACACCCCGGGCGTGCCAATCTTCGCACCCGCTCGGTTCGACTCGACCATCGCGGTGGGCGCGACGGATAACCGCGATGCGATCGCCGACTTCACCACCACCGGCCCGGAGATGACCGTCACGGCGCCGGGCGTGGACGTGTGGAGCACGTGGGACACGCTGGCGCTCTTCGGCCCCACGGACGGGTATGCCTTCCAGAGCGGAACCTCGATGGCGACGCCGCATGTGGCTGGTGTCATCGGACTGATGCGCAGCGTCGACCGCTCGATCACTTCCGACGAGGTTCGGGCGATCTTCCAGACGACCTCGGTCGATCTCGGCACGCCGGGCTTCGACCCGATCTTCGGCTACGGTCGTGTTGACGCGTTCGAGGCGGTTCTTGCCGCTGGTGGCGGAACGCCTTGCCGTGCCGATTTCGACGGCGATGGTGCATTGACTCTGTTTGACTTCCTGGCCTTCCAGAACGCCTTCGATGCAGGCGACCTGGCTGCCGACTTCGACGGTGACGGCAGCCTCACCCTGTTCGACTTCCTGGCGTTCCAGAACGAGTTTGCAGCCGGCTGCTAACCGAGACGGATCAGTCGCCTTCACTGACGATGTACGCGATCCAGGATGCGTCGGCATCGCCCACCGTGGTGGGCGTGAAGTTGCCGTCGCCGCCGCCCTTGCCGTCGTCACCTTCCCAGTACACCGTGGTCTTGGCAAAGCCCGCCTCGGCCAGCAGGTCGCGCAGTTCTGCCAGGTTCCAGAGCCGCCAGTGGTAGGTGAAGGCGTTGCGCATCTCGGTGCCATCCTTGAACTCGAAGTGGATGGCGGTATCGAGTGTCGCGTCGATGGGGTTGTACTTGACCTGCTCCCACACGTACGTGAAGCCCTTGCACGCGCGCCGCTCTTCCTGCTCCATGAGGCTCTCGTAGCCCCCATAGCAGTCCATGATGAACAGCCCGCCGGGCGCCAGGCTCTTGCGAGCCGCTTTCATATAGGCCAGCAAATCGGCACGCTTCATGAGCGCGTTGTAGCTGAAGTTCATCGCCAGGATGATGTCCATGTCGCGCCCTTTCTTGCCCGGCTCGCGCACGTCGCGATTCTTCAGGGTCAAGCGGTTGCGCTGCTCATCGGTCAGTTGGCTCAACACGTGGTCACGCCCCCACTGCAACGTGGGCTCGTCCAGGTCCAATCCAACGGCGATGTTGGTCGGCCGGCGACGGACCCACTCGGCGCTGGTCTGAGCCGTGCCGCAGAAGTCTTCTCGCAACCGGACCGCCTTGCGCTTGCGGAGCGACTGGTAGGTCTCGTCAACGAAGTCGATCTCGCTCTCGACGTTCTGGACTGCGTCCGTATAGAGCTGATGGCGATCGGCGGTGGCGGCAGTCAACTTCGGAGCACGGGCGGGCTTCCGCCGGGCGGTCCGCTTTGGGGTGCGGGTGTTCTTCGAACCTGTCTTCGGGGTGGATTTATCGGCCATCGGCCACTGTAGCGGCTCAAGTCGGTACGGGCGGGTTTCGATGAAATGGCCGGAGCCTAGAGTCGCTCCCAAGGAGAACGGTCCGGCCGCGGGCCGCCACACGAAGGACGCTGGTCGACCCGCTGGCTCGGCCGTTCAGGGAGGATCGGCATGAAGCTGACGATGGTGGGCACGGGGTATGTTGGGCTGGTGACCGGGGTGTGCTTTGCCAACACCGGCAACGATGTCATCTGCCTGGACGTACTGCCCGAGAAGGTCGACCAGATCAACCGCGGCGAGTGTCCGATCTACGAGCCGGGGCTCACCGAGCTCATGCAGCGCAACCTCAAGGCCGGCCGCCTGAAGGCCACGCTCGACAAGGACGAGGCCTACGAGGATGCCGAGATGATCTTCATCTGCGTGGGCACCCCCAGCGGCGCCGACGGTAAGGCCGACCTGAAGTATGTCATGCAGGCCGCCGACGACATCGCCGCCGTCATCAAGCGACTCGGACCCGGCCAGACGCCAAAGACGGTCGTCGTCAAGAGCACCGTGCCCGTGGGCACCACGCTGGCCGTTCGGGATCGCATCCGACAGACCGTGGGCGACATTCCCTTCACGGTGGGCGACAACCCCGAGTTTCTGAAGGAAGGCGATGCCATCATCGACTTCAACAAGCCCGACCGCGTGGTCTGCGGCGTCGAAAATCCCGATGACCCCGACGACCTGACCGCCAAGCGATTTCACGAGGTCTACGAGCCCTTTACTCGTAACGGGCACCCGATCTTCATCATGGACATTCCGTCGGCCGAGATGGTCAAGTACGCCAGCAACAACTTCCTGGCCACCAAGATCAGCTTCATCAACGAGATGGCCATGCTGTGCGAACAGTTCGGCGCCAACATCAACCGCGTGCGAGAGGGCATGTGCAGCGACAGCCGCATCGGCCACAAATTCCTCTATCCGGGCCTGGGCTATGGCGGAAGTTGCTTCCCCAAGGACACCCTGGCCGTCATCGGCATGGGCGAGCAGGCCGGCTTTGACACCCAGCTCTCCCGGGCCGTGCACGACGTGAACCAGCGGCAGCGCAAGCTGTTCTTCGACAAGATCCTGGCCCACTACGGCGGCAGCCTGGCGGGCAAGACCCTGGCCTTCTGGGGCATCGCCTTCAAGCCCAACACCGACGACGTGCGCGAGGCCCCGGCCTTGTCGCTCATGAAGTTGGCCCACGAGCACGGCGCCACCATCCGGGCGTACGACTCGGTGGCCGACAAGACCGGCAAGCAGGCCCTGGACGAGATGGGCGTTCCGGCCGAGATCGTCGGCGACATGTATGCGTGCCTGGAGGGCTGCGACGGGGTCGTGGTCTCGACCGACTGGGACGAGTTCAAGGCCCCTGACTTCGCCCGAATGGGCCGGCACCTGGCCGAGAAGGTGATCTTCGACGGCCGGAACCTCTACAAGCGCGACCAGATGTTCGAACTGGGCTTCAGCCACCACAGCGTGGGCCGGCCCAGCGTGACGCAGGCCGGAGAGCCCACGGGGGCGTAAACGCCGCCACGAGGCCCCGGGCGCAAGCCTGGGCCCTTGCAGGTTCCAATTGACCGCACTAGGCCCGGGCCCGCCCCCGGGCCTCATTTGTTTACCCCTTCTCGCTTTGACCCCCTACACTCTCGACCCGATGCCGCCGAGGCGTGGTGTTCGGGTTTTGGAGGATTGCATGCCCCTGTTGCTCGCGCTGAACCCGGTGGTTTCGAACCTGCTCATGCTGCTGTTCATCGCCGTGGCCATCATCATGATTCTGGTCATCCTGATCCAGCGTCCCTCTGGCGGCGGGCTCAGCGGGGCGTTCGGCGCTTCGAGCGGCGGCTCGGGCCAGACGGCCTTCGGCGCCAAGACAGGCGACGCCCTGACTCTGATGACCATCGGCACCTTCGTGGTCTTCATCCTGACTGCCATTGTCTTGGTATATACCAGCCGTCCAACGGCAAGCCCTTCTGGCACGCCCGTCGCCGCACCCGCAGGCGAGCAGGCCCCGGCCGAAGCGGTCGAGGGGGCGGACACGGGGGCGACGACCGGCGATTCAGAGCCTTCCGCCCCGGACACGCCTGCCGAAGAGCCAGCGGATCCGATCGATGGGTCCACCGGCGAGCCCGAAGCCGGCGAGCCCGAGCCCACCGATCCGGAGCCGGGCTCGTGAATCAGTTCGATCTCGTGGGAGGTCGGGCATGATCCGCAGCATGACGGGATTCGGCGATGCGCGGCTGGAGCGCGGCGGGCTGACCTACAGCCTCGAAGTGCGTTCGGTCAATCACCGCTACCTCAAGGCTCAAGTCCGCCTGCCCGACGAATTCGCGCCCCTGGAGGGCGGCCTCGAGGAGACCTTGCGTGGGCTGCTCCAGCGCGGCAGCGTCACGGTGCGCTGCTCGGCCGAGGGCAACCCCGCCAGCCAGGCCGGCGCCATCAACGAAGGCGTCCTCGAGGCCTATCTGAAGGCCGTGGACGAAGCTTCACGCCGGATCTCGTTCGATCGCGCGACCCCCACCGCCGACTTGGCCACGCTGCTTGCGTTGCCCGGCGTCCTTCGGGCCGAGCCCATGGATGCCCGCCTGTCGGCCGCCCGGACGGCGTTCCACGAGTTGCTGCCCCAGGCGTGCGGCAAGCTCATCGAGATGCGCATCCGCGAAGGCCAGGCCCTGCATGCCGAATTGGTCGAGTTGTGCGGCGTGGTCTCGAAGAGCCTGACGGTCGTGAAGGACCGGGCGCCGGAAGTAAGCAAGCTCTACGAATCGCGGCTGAAGGCTCGGATCGAGCAGTTGCTGCCCGAGGCCGACCCCGTAGACATCGTCCGCGAAGTCGCGGCCTACGCCGAGCGATGCGACGTGAACGAGGAGATCTCGCGGCTCAGCGGGCATGTCGAACAGTTTCTGGCGGCCATCGATGAGGAAGGTGCCGTGGGCCGCAAGCTGGACTTCATCGCCCAGGAAATGCTGCGCGAGGCCAACACGATCGCCAGCAAGAGCCCCGATGCTGAACTGTCTCGCGCGGCGATCGAAGCCAAGGCCGCCATCGATCGGATCAAAGAACAGGTCCAGAACGTCGAGTAGCGTCGTGGACCGGGACGCACCAAAGCAGCCGGCCCAGCCACCCATCGATCCCGAGGTGCTGGCTTCCGCCGAGGCGCAGGCGGGTTTTGCCGTCGGCGAGGTGCACCACGTTCGGGTGCATTTCCCAATCGGACAAGTGCTCAAGGCCGCGCCGCTGAACGCGGGCTCGCCGATGGCTCCCAAGATCATCCTGCTGGGTTCGTTGTCGGGACCTGTCGTACTCAAGCGGCTCGCCCCCGGACGAGACGGGCCCGAGTTCGTACACGTCATCCACTCGATCCATCGCCGCCTGGCCGCACACGGTTTCCCGCTCGCGCCGCTGCTGCCCACCCGTGGCGGGGCAAGCGCGCTGCGCTTGGAAGGGCGAGCCTACGAGGTGTGCGGGTTCGTTCGGGGTGGCAAGTGCGATCGTTCGGCCGCACAGACCCGGCTGGCCGGCGAGGCGCTGGGTCGCTACCACGCCCTGCTCGCGAACGCGCACGACCACCTCGGCGCGATGGGCCGGTCCATCGGCGAGCCGCTCACGGGCGTGTACCACGACGACGCCCGCATCCGCCGCGCCCTCGCAAGGCTGCCCCAGGCGCTGGACGCCAAGGGCGGCGATGAATTGGCCGCACGGCTGGGTGCGCTCTATGAGCGAGCCGCGGCCCGGGCTCGCGACGCGCTGGCGGGCGAGCGATTGCAGATCGTGCACGGGGACTGGCATCCGGGGAACCTGCTGTTCGATCGCGGCGCACTGGCCGCCGTGTTGGATCACGAGTCGGCCGGGATGGCGCCGGCGATGCTGGACATCGCGAACGGCGCCCTCCAGTTCTCCCTCCAGGGTGCCGGTACTGACTTCAGGCAATGGCCCACGCCTCCCGATGCGAATCGCCTGGAGGCCTTTCTAGGGGGCGTGCACGGCGGACGGGCCATGATCGGGGTGCCCGGCGTCGCGCAGGAAGCCCTGGGCGGCCTGCCCTGGCTGATGGCGCAGGCCTTGATCGCCGAGGCAGCGGTCCCCATTGCCTCCTCCGGAGCCTTTCACGGGCGTGACCCCGCCCCGTTCCTGCGCATGGTGGCACGAAAGGCCCAATGGCTCGCCGATAACCCCACCGAGGTGCTCCAGCACGCCCGCCCGTAGACGCCGTACCATTGAAGCAATGATTCGCCCTCGTGGACAAGCCGTCGCCACGTGCGTGCTCGCCTGGGTCGCCGGAGCCGCACCAGCACACCAACCGGAATCTCCAGAGTCCGAGGCCGCCAGAGAAGCCGTCGCCGCCCTCGCGAGCGAGCGGTGGCCCGACCGCATCTCCGCGAGCGCCGATCTTCTTGAGTTGGCCCGATCGATGGACCCCGCCGACGCGCTGGGCGTGCTCGAGCAAGCGTTGGCCGACTGGATGTCCGATCCATCGCGCGACGATGGCGACCGGGCCGAAGTGCTTGCCCGATTCGAGTTGGCCGCGGCAGAAGCGTTCTTCAACGGCCCCCGCGCCGGTCTGGGCATCACCTATGACACCGCACCCACGTCGCGGGGCGTCCGCCTCGGGGACACGGTGGAAGGATTCGACGCCCATGGCACGCTCCGCAGCGGAGACATCGTGCTGAGCTTGTCGGGCACGCCCATTGAAGCATCGTCGATGGATCTTCCAGTCGCCATTGCATCGCACCTGCCGGGAGAGACGTGCGTGATTTCGTTGCTTCGCAACGGCGAGCCCATGGAGGTCACCGTTCGGCTGGGCCGGCGCGACGACCTGAACGCGGCTCGCCGCCTCAACGAGCCGGTGCTCCGCCGGGCATGGGCCCTGCGCATGAACCGCCTGCGGGGCGATGAAGACCGCGCCGCGCTCGATGCGGATCTCGCGCGCTCGCTCTCGGTAGCGCCGCCGTCGGCCAACCCGACCCGCGTGCGCGCGACGTCGGCCGACGTTGCGCTGGGTGGCGAGCCCGGAAACACGACTGGTCGCCGTGTCGGCGTCATGGCTCAGTATGTCGGTGGAAACAGCGACCAAGCCGCGGTCCGGGCGGAGTTGACCCGGATCAACGGCGAGCTCGCGCAAGTAGTCCGCAGGTCTATCGACATCGAGGAAACGGTGCGGCAGTTGATCGTCGAGGTTCGCATGACCGCCGACACGGTCGATGGCCGCGCCCACGCCGATCGCCTGCGCGATCGCATCTCTCAGCTTCGACAGGAACTTGCGCCATTGCAGCAGGAGCAGACGCGGCTGATGCAGGAGCGCGTGCAGCTCATCCGGGCGCTGAGCCAGTAATCAACCAGGCTTTTGCCACACGCCACAGATCCAGGCGTCCGAGTCACGCCCCGGAACCCCCTCGATTGCTGCGAACGGGGTCAACGGGTGCCATGACATGCCCCCGTACGACATCGATGCGACGCGTTGCAGGCCGGCGTCCTCCATCAGCACGGCGACTTCGACGCCACATGGTTGTGGATGGGCCGCTCGCCACTCATCGTCGTCTCGGCCTGTAGTTTCTTGAAGAGATTCGACCCATCGCATTGCGGCGGGACCGATGAGCCAGTCGTGATCCTGGCTGAGTTGCTGGTCGACGAGCCGGCGAAGCCCTTCGCAATACGTACGCAGGCCCGAATCGCACGGGCCCAATTCGGCAGCGGCGATCATCAGTCCTCCGGGGCGCAGGACCTCGCATGCCTCGAGCACCACCGACTCGGGGTCCTGGCGCGTGCTCAGGGCGTGCCAGAACAGGGCCACATCCACCATCGATGCCTTCTGGGCACGAAGCGAGATGGGAAGTTCGCTTCGTGGAGGCTCGCCAAAGACCCGAGCACGGTAGGACCTGCGCCAGAACGCTCGCCAGCGTGGCACGCTCGAAAGCACCGCCCTCAGGGGGCCGAGGTGGAATCCCGGGGGCGCCGCATCCTGTCCGGCCTGGCCATCGATGGTCTCTTGCTCGGTCCAAGGCAGAGCAAGGCGACGCAGCAAGGGTTCACTCAGCCGGACCTTGTGCTCGAGCGCCTGTATCTCGCTCCGGGCAGATTGCCCCGCCGTGCCCATCTGTTCGGCGTTGCGGTCGAGGAAAGGCCGACCGAACTGGATGAGTGATTGCACGATGCGCCGATTGTCGGCAGTCTTCTGTGCTTCGTGAACGCGCATGCATGCCACGGGATGGTCGACCGACTCGAAGCGAGCGCCCGCCTCGAGCATCCGGAGCCACATCTCGTGATCCATCGTGTAGTGGTTGTCTTCGTTCAGGCCGCCAATGCGTTTGAAGAGCTCTCTGCTGAAGAACGCCTCGGGCTGGACGATCAACTCGCCCGCAAACCACTTGGTCCGCAACCGCAGCAAGCTTGCCATGTCGATCGGTTCGGGCGGGCGTGGCGAAAAGATGGTCCGACCGTCTTCGACGAATCTGCATCGCCCGACGAGCACGTCTGGCGCGTCCTGTTCGGCCAATCGCTCGAGCATGACCCCAAGGGCGCCCGGCTCGAGCCAGTCGTCCGCATTGAGCCACGTGGCATAGCGCCCCGTCGCATGATGCAACAACCCGCGGTTAATCGCCGCGCTCTGGCCATGATCGGGCTCGCTCTGCCAGTAGGCCAGGTGCCCCGCGTTCTCCAGCA
Organism: Phycisphaerales bacterium; assembly: GCA_040221175.1. Taxonomy (NCBI): domain Bacteria; kingdom Pseudomonadati; phylum Planctomycetota; class Phycisphaerae; order Phycisphaerales; species Phycisphaerales bacterium. Next base: position 38,541 of record JAVJVK010000015.1, on the reverse strand, counting down.
ACTCGACGGTGTTGTCGGTGCTACCGCCGTCCATGACGATGTGCTCGACGCCGAAGCGACGGGCACATGGCGTCGCCATTTCAGCCGCCACCGACTCGAGGCATTGGCCGATGAATCGGCCCTGATCGAGCGAAGGGGTGACGATGGAGAGCAAGGGTTGCGGCACGGCGGGTCGAGTCTACGAGCCCGGAAAGGCCGTGGCTTCGGCCCAGGAGCCGAGGGCCCGGCGGGCCCCATCGACGGGATCGTCCAGGTAGCGAACGTCTGCCACCACCGCAGCGGTCGGTGCCGAGATGGCCAGCGCGGCCACGAACGCGGCAACTTCCAGCCGACCACTTGCCGATTCCACGGCAACGCGGCCCCCACTGCCCGCATCGCTCAGGCGTGCGGCTTTCACGCGTTCGCCGGCCAGCGTCACGGCCTTGGCGGGGCTGCTTCCTGCCATGATGGCCAGCGCGGGGTCGATGCCCACGTCACCCGCGTCGGCCAGCGGCCAGGCGTGGTTGGCAATCGACACGCCGTCACGCTCCGACGCGGCGATGATGGTCTCCATGGCGTGGGGGTCTGGTGCGTCGGGCAGCGTGAGGCTGACCACTGCCCGGGCCGGAACAAGCCCGGCCAGCTCACGAACCAGGGAAATTGCCCCAAGGACCGCTTCCGCGGCCCGCTCGACGTGCTGGCCGCCCGCCAGGTGTTCGGGGGGCAAGCACAAGTCGAGCCCGGTCAGTTCGAGTTCCTGCCGACGCAGCAGAGCACCAAGGTCCCGCCGGCCCGAGCGGTCGAGCGTTCGGGGGCGAGCCTCCGGGTGCGTCGCGTCGAGTTGCACGGCCCGGTAGCCCAGCGATGCGGCAAGGGTAATCGCTTCGCGCAACGGTCCGTTTCGCCAGGCGCACAAGCCAAGGCCAAGGATCGAGTTGGACCCCTGCTGGAACACCCAAAGTTGTAGGCCACGCGTCGGCAACCGCGTGGGTCGCGCGGCTAGCCTCGGGCATGAAAGCCGCCGGCCCTCGTCCGCCCTCGCCCCGCCTCGAAGCCATCCAGGTCGCTGCATGGGCGACCTGGTCGGGGGCGTTGCTGGTCACCGGTGCGACCGCCTATTTCGTCTTCACGCTGCTCAAGCGACTCGATCCGACGCTGCCGGAATTCTCGGCGTACCAGGGCGAGCACTGGCGTCTGCTGGGGGGGTACGTCGCCGAGCGGCTCTTCATCGGAGCGGACGTCGTCGGCTTCCTGGCCATCTGCATCGGCGGAGGCGCCTTTGCCTTGGCCAGTTGGCGGGGCCACCCCCACCCCCGCTCGTGGACGGCCGCGCTGCGGGCACTGCTGATCATGGCCATGGTGGGCGTGATGACCTACCGGTTCGCCGTGCTCGACCCGGCAATGCAAACTGATCTCACCGCGTATCGCCAAGCCGCGGCCCTGGGAGATACGGAGAACGCGCTGGCGCTCCAGCAGGACTACGACAAGCACCACAAGACCGCCAGCAACGTGATGCTCGGAAGCCTGGCGCTCTCGTTGAGCGCCCTGGGATTGACGTTCGCCACCACACGCCGTGTCATGTCCGGCGAGGTGGGCGATCGTTCCGCACACGCCGTCGAGCCCCGCCTCCAGGAGCCGCAACTGGCACGAGGACCGCGACGTTGACCGCTCGCACCCCCGAGAATCCTCGCGGCCTGCGGGACCTTCCCTTCAAAGTACCCGAGGTAACCAAGGCCGAGAAGGCGCGTGCGCGTCGCATCGCCAAGGCCCTGGCCGAGCGATATCCCGATGCCGTGTGTGCGCTCGATTACACGACGCCGCACGAACTGCTGATTGCCACGATCCTGTCCGCACAGTCAACCGACGTGGGCGTGAACAAGGCGACGCCCGCCTTGTTCGAGGCCTTCCCGATGCCGCAGGACTATGCCGATGCGACCCCGGCGAAGATTGAGAAGCACATCAAGTCCATCGGTCTATACCGCAACAAGGCCAAGGCGATCCACTCGGCGATGACCAGCGTGGTCGAGGACTTTGGTGGCCAGGTACCACAAACGATGGATGAACTGCTCACCCTGCGAGGCGTCGCAAGGAAAACGGCCAGCGTCGTGCTCGGCAACGCCTTTGGCATCAATGAAGGGTTCGTCGTCGACACCCACATCGAGCGGCTGAGCAAGCGGTTTGGCCTGGCCCCTCACGATGCCACGGTGGCCATGGTCGAGCGGTACCTGATTGCGCTCTTTCCAAGAGACCAGTGGGCGGACCTCAGCCACCGCATCATCTACCACGGCCGGCAGGTCTGCAAGGCCCGCGGCTGGCTGTGCGAGAGCGACAGCATCTGCCAGCGGTTCTGCGAGAACGCGCGTGGATCGGCCAAGGCGAAGGCGTCGAAGGGGAAGCGAGCCCGCCGCGATTCGAACGCGGAACCTCTGGCTTCGGAGGCCAGCGCTCTATCCAATTGAGCTACGGGCTCGACGTGGCCAGCCCGGTGCCGGCCAACGGGCTCATGGTAAGGACACTCGCGGTGCCAAGCAAGGCCGAAGCCAACTCCTCAAGTGATCATGTGCCCATGCTGCCCGCCCCGCTGTGGGCGGTGCTTTCCTTCACCTTCGCCGGCAGCGTCGGAACCGCAGTGGCCACCGCCGGGGTCCCCTTCCTCGCACAGAGCGCCTACGGCTACGGCGAGACGGCGGTGTTCTTGCTTGCACTGCTCTACGGGGTGGTCTATATCCCGGGCGCCCTGGGCGTGGGCCCCGCCCTGAGACGCTTTGCGGCTCGGCACTCGTGGATGACCAGTGGTCGGCTGCTGGCGTGCATCAGCATCGTCCTCGGCCTGCTCGCGGCCCTCCCCCTGGTCACCAGGCCTGCCGCCGAGAGCGGTGCGATGGGGGCGTGGGCCATCTGGCTCATGATGGCTGCTCAAGGGCTGCTTAGCGGCGCTACATGGCCCATCGTCGAGAGCTACCTCAGCGGCGGCAGGCGTGGGCAGAGCCTCCGGCACGCAACCGGCCTGTTCAACATTACCTGGGGTGGATGCATCGTGGTTGCCCTGGCGGCATTGGGCCCATTCGTGAAGCCACACCCCCTCGAAGCCCTGGCCGCGATGCTCCCGGTCTATGGACTCTGCGCTCTGCTGACGGTCTGGATGGGCCCCGAACCCGCCCGCAGCCTGCCCGACGCCCACCCGACGCGGCCGGGGCGGTACAAGAAGCTGCTCTCGGTGTTCCGGGTGCAATTGCCCACGAGCTTTCTGGTCGTCGCCGTGCTCGAGCCGGCATCGCCATTCCTCATCGCCAGCGTGGCCATCGAAGATCCATGGCGCGCGCCGGCGGCGGCCATCTGGCTGGCAACCCGAGTGGCGACCTTCGCCCTGCTCGCGCGGTGGCACGGCTGGCACGGCAGGTGGGCGATGCCCGCCATTGCCGCTGCGCTCATGCTCGTCGGGTTCGCTGGCATCACCATCGGGCCGAACATCGACGCGCTCACGCCCGCGCGGCTGCTGGTCCTGGGCGGGCTGGCCGTGCTTGGCTTGGGCGTGGGCATGATCTACACCGGTGCGCTGTACTACGCCATGGAGGTTGGCGATGCGGAAATTGACGCCGGTGGAAAGCACGAGGCGTTCATCGGGCTGGGCTACCTCGGCGGGCCGCTGGTGGGCCTGATGGCCTACGGCTTCGCGCGACCGCATGGCCCCCTCCCCACCAGCCCCAGCCTGCTGTTGCTGGCCATCGCTGGATCCATCGTGGTGGTGCTTGGACTTGGCTCGGTAGTATGGGCGTTGGTGTCGGGGCGAAGGGATGGAAAGCAACCGGGCGAGTCGCTGGAGTGAATGGGGCAAGCCCTGACTCCGATATCAGAATCCCTGGGCAATGAACGCCGGAGGGGTCCACGTCGAATAACCTGTGTTCGGTGACGGTACAACCTTCCCCGATGATCCTTGTAGGTGGACGAGATCGCAAGCCACGAGGGTCGATCGAGCCGATGCGATGGCTTATGCCCGATCTTGGGGCACGGTCCTGGAGGGACCGAGGCACGGACACGTCAGGAGGCACCATGCGACAGACCGGAACGAGCACGCGCGTCATCACCACCGCGGCGGCCCTCTTGGCCGCCCTCGGCGCGGCCGTCGCGGCGCCACCGGCGCTTGCAATCCAGAACACGACCCAAACACAGGATCAGGCCAAGGCCGCCTCGGCCAAGGAAGCTCGGGTATGGTCGACCGACCTGTGGGAAGCTGCCAGCCGAGGCGATCGCGCCGAGTTCCAGTCGTTGCTGACCACCGCCACCCAGAACGTCCGTGATCCGATCCTGGCAGGGCTGGCAGAGTCGCTTGGCGTCGCGCTCGACGAGCACACCGTCGCGCGTCACGAGAAGGTCGAGGAGTATCGCCAGACCGTTCAAGAGACGCTTGCGACGCTCGGCGACGAGCCCGAGCCCAACGAGCGCGAGGAGGCTTTGCTCGAAGGCATGAGCGCAGCCATCGCGCTGCACATGCTGGCCGACGACAAGGAAGGCGTGCTTCGGGAAGAGACGATCACGCAACTCGTCTCGGCGGCGGACGCCGAGGCTCGAAAGGCCGAATCGGACGGTCGCTGGTATGCCGCGGCCGAGATGTTCGAGCGGCTGCACGCGCTGTACGAGGACGAGGGCACGTACCTGGATGATCGCAAGCGTCAACTGAAGCGACTGTCGCTGGTGGCCCTGTATGCGCCCGAGCGCAATCACGAGCTGCGCAGCGAACGGCTGGTCGAGACCGGCGAGGAGCCGCTGCCCCCCTACAACCCGGCCGGCAACTCCGTCGACGAGCGATTGGAAGACATCGAGCCGCTCATGCTGCTCTACGCCATGGTCAACGCCGACCGGCACCATGTGTCTGGCTCGAAGATGAAGGACCTGCTGGTATCAGGACTTAAGGGCTTGCGCCTGCTGGCCGAGACCGAAGACCTCTACGGGCAGTATCCCCAGTTGGCCGACGAGCAGTCGCGTGCACGATTCATCGAGGCCGTCGCATCTCGCGCCGCGGACGTGGAACGGGCGCCGATCGCTACCGATCGCACCCTGCAGGACGTCGTCCGCGACGTCCAGTCGTGGAACCGCCAGACCGTGCGGCTGCCCGAAACGCTCGTACTCCGAGTCTTCGGCGATGGCGCGATGCGGGCGTTGGACGACTACACCGAGATCATCTGGCCCTATGACGTCCGCCAGTTCGAGCGTAGCACCCGCGGCAACTTCAGCGGCATCGGCGTCTCCATCCAGATGAACAACAAGCGGCAGATCCAGGTCGTCACGCCGCTCGATGGCACGCCCGCACAGCGCGCAGGCGTCCGGGCCGAGGACATCATCTCGGCAGTCAACGGCGAGCCGACCTTCGGCATCTCGCTCAATCAGGCGGTGGACAAGATTACCGGGCCCAAGGGCACGCCGGTAGACATTACCGTGACCCGCGGCGAGGAAGAGGAGAAGGAAGAAATCACCTTCACGATCGTTCGCGACACGGTTGAACTCAAGACCGTCAAGGGATGGGAGCGTGTCGACGCCGCAGAAGACCACTGGAACTGGATGATCGATCCGATCTACGGCATCGGCTACGTTCGCCTCACGGGGTTCACCGAGAACACGACCGAAGACTTCGACAAGGCGATCTCCGAGATGCAGGATCAGGGGCTCCAGGGCCTTATCCTCGATCTGCGGTTCAACCGTGGCGGTCTGCTCGATCAGGCCGTGGAAATCACCAGCCGATTCGTCGACTACACGCAGAGCCGTCGATCGTTCGGGCAGGTGGTCGTCTCGACGCGCAACGAACGCACCGATGGCACCGGCATGCCTCCCGAGCGTCTTCAACGACGCAACTCGCCGCTGCCGAACATCCCCGTCGTCGTGTTGATCAACGAGGGGAGCGCCTCGGCCAGTGAGATCGTCGCCGGCGCCATCCAGGACTATGCCGAGGTGTCGGCCGCCAAGGCCGTCGTGCTGGGCCAGACCAGCTTCGGCAAGGGAAGCGTGCAGAACGTGCTGCCCATCGACCCCGAGCGGCGATCGGCCCCACGGGCGCTCATGAAGCTCACCACCCAGTATTACGTGTTGCCGGGCGGCCGGATGATCCACCGGGTGCCGGGCAAGATCGAGCACGGCGTGGTGCCCGATCTCTCGATCTCGATGCTGCCCGATCAAGTGGCCGAGAGCCTGGTGCTTCGCCAGGAAGCCGACGTCCTGGTCCTGGATGAAGAGGGCAACCCGCCGGCCATCGAGGATCGACCCGACCCCTCGCGACTGATCGACGAGGCGATGGACCTGCAGTTGAACGCCGCCCTCGTTCTGCTGCAGTCCCAGACCCGGCCCACGACCGGCGCTGCGGCGATGCTGCCGGAGGAATCCGGCCGTCGAACGCCCTGACGAATGGGCACAATCGGGCGACTTGGCGTGGCCGGGGCGTTAGACTTGAACGTTCCGGCCACGCGTGCGCGCGGCCCCAGACCGAATCCTGACAAGCCCGTGCCTCCGCCAGCCGGGCACGCCCGGGGAGCCCCGAATCACCATGGCCCAAGCTACCACGAACAGTGCGAACGCCTCGTCGGCCGGATCCCGTCTGGTCGATGCCTTGGACAATGACACGCTGCTGGGCTGGCTGCGATCGATGCAGCTCATCCGCGAATTCGAGACCCGGACGCAGCAGGCATATCAGCAGGCCAAGATCGGTGGCTTCTGCCACATCTACTCAGGCCAGGAAGCCTGCGCCGTCGGCACCATCGCCTGCACCAACGCCGACGACCCGGTCATTACGGCGTATCGCGATCATGGCCATGCGCTCGCTCGCGGCATGACGCCCCGTGCGTGCATGGCCGAGATGTACGGCAAGATCGATGGCTGCGCCAAGGGCAAGGGCGGGTCGATGCACATGTTCGACAAGCCCAACCACCTTTATGGCGGCCACGGCATCGTCGGAGCGCAGACGCCGCTCGGCGCCGGCTTGGCTTTCGCCACCCGCTACGAGTGGGAGGTTCTCGGCACGGGCTCGAAGAAGGTTTGCCTGTGCTACCTGGGCGACGGCGCCATCGACCAGGGCGCCTTCCACGAGGCGCTGAATCTGTCCTCGCTCTTCGGCCTGCCGGTCATCTATGTCATCGAGAACAACGGCTACTCGATGGGTACGTCGATCGACAGGCACACCGCCAACCACAAGGACCTGATCTCTCGCGGCAAGAGCTACGACATCCATTCCGTGCAGATCGACGGCCTGGACATTCGTGACGTATACGACCAGTTCAGGCCCGTAGTCGACCAATGCCGCGAGGAACAGAAGCCCGCCTTCGTCGACCTGCTGACGTACCGCTACCAGGGCCACTCAATGAGCGACCCGCAGAAATATCGGACGAAAGACGAAGTCGACGAATACAAGGGCAAGGACTCCATCGCGGCACTGCTCGACCACCTCATGAACGACCGCGGCGCCATCGACGAGGACGCGTGGAAGACCATGCGAGGCGAGATTCGCGATGAGGTGAAGGACGCGGTCGAGTTTGCCGAGTCCGCCGAGGCGCCCAGCGTCGAAGCCGAACTCTACTCGGACGTGTTCGTGTATCCCCAGCCACACCTGAGCCCCACGCGTGAATATGTGCACGGGGCAAAGAATCCGTTGCTCTGACGGGCCTTAGCAGCGGCCGACCTAGAAGGTTGACAAGTTTTGCCCAGAAAATCAGGGAAACTCCCCATCTCTTTGTGAGCTTCCGTTCACATTGAGTCGGTTACGCTTGCCCCTTGCGCAGGTAGCGAGTCTCCCGCAAGCGGAGCCGCCTGCGTCTGGCGCCGGCACGGATGTCGGAGCTCGTTGAGGCCCCGGATCGATCGGCATCGCGTCCAGGGCCTGGTCAGAACCCACACCAAACAAGGCAGCATCACCCCCTTCGATTCGTAGAGATTGGTCTGATTGTGTGGCTTGGGCAACGCTGAAAAGCTCAACAAGCCGGGCAAGAAGGCGAGACTCGTGGGCGATCAGAATGGATGGTGGTGGTGCGTCCGGGTGTGGGGCGCTGGAGGACACGATGCTTGATCGCCGCCGATCCGTTTCGGCCATTCTCATGGCCGCTTCTGTTCTAGCCCTTCCGACGAGCATCCTGGCGGCCCAGGATGCCGAGAAAACGACGACGCGTAACTCCCTGCAGCGAGACGCACGAGCCAGCCAGGAACGCCTGGAGGCCGCTCGCACCGCCGACCCACGGTTCTACCTCACCGGCCCTAGCCGGCACGCCCTCACCTCGAAGCGGACGCACGTTCAGGCTTCGGGCTTGCGACGGCAGTACACCGAGGAGGAGCTTCGCGAGATCCGCGCAGCGCGGCTCCGGCTCATCCGCGATATGGGCGCGGGTCCCAGTTCCAACCCTCGCGGCGTAATCCTGAGCCATCCCACCCTTGGCCGGATCACCATCAGCACCTCGGGCCCTATCGCCCCCCCTTCGGGCACCACCGAACCTGGTTCCTTCGTTCGACCCACGCCGGGGATGTTGGCCGGTCCCAGCGCCACGGCTGGCACGCTCTCGTCTGATCCCGAACCCGGCTCGGGTGGCGGCGGCGGCGGATCCGCGGGCGACTTCCCGGTGCTCCGTCCGGGTTCGGGCTTCGCGGGCGCGACGCCGCAGCCGCCGGCGGTGGGCAACCCGAGCCTGCCGGGCTACGACGCCCAGGCGATTGCACGATGGGACGCCGTGCCCTACCAAGACTTCGACGGCCAGTTCCACATCGGCGTCGTGGCCTTCCACATGAACGGCATCGATCGCGTCGAGTTCAGCCTCAACGGCGGCCCGTGGGAAGCGGTTCGCGAGATGAAGCTCAACCCGCGGACGGGCGTTTGGGAGTACACGGCCATCGTCGATGCAGCCACGCTCGACGACGGCCTGGTCGAGATTCGCGCCCGAGCCTTCCCGAGGTATGCCGGTGAGGTTCGCGTGCTGGGCGGCCAGATCGATGGCCACAACGATGGTTCCATCGCGTTTCGCAATGGCATCCACTCCATGTTCCTCAATGCCAACGCCGGCGGCACGCTCCCCCGCCACGAGGTCTACGCCGATGCCGAGAATGGCAGCGACGAGACGGGCGATGGCTCACGCGACAACCCCTTCCGCAGCCACGTCCGGGCGCTTGCGGAGGTGACGGCGCAGCACGGTTCTTCCGAGGGCGCCGTGTGCTATCTCCTTCCCGGCGACTACGTCTGGGAGGGCATTTCGCACCCGCACACGATCGACACGTCCACTCGTTGGGCGACCGTGACCCCGGCGCCGGGCGTCGATGCCGATCAGGTCCGCTTCGTCGGCAACGAACCCGCCGGCCTTCGGACGCGTCTGATTCGGGCCCACAACATCACCATGACCGGCGAAGGCACACCACGCACGTTCACCAGCATGGACACGTACTTCTGGCTGAGCAACTCGACCCTGATGGGCGACAGCCGATTCGAGGGTGGCGGCCTCGCATCGGGCAGTAACGACTGGGCCGGCATCTATGGCACCGACATCCGCGCCATCGAGGTCCGTTCGCCGTTCCGCTCGTCGACGTTCGTCCGCAACGTTCAGGCCAGTGGCTTCTCGGATACGCCTTTTGGAGCCGACACGCTGGTGATCAACGGCGACGTCCGAGACTTCACGCGAAATCCCGACGGCACGCATGCGGACGTGTTCCACTGGTTCTGGCGCGATGACCAGGAACGCGAGAACCGACTGATCTACAACCTCCGGGTCTACGAATTTCCGCTTCTTGGCTTCCTGATGAATCCCATCCGCGGTGGCGAGCAGGAACTCGAGGACATCGCCATTGTCAACGTCCACATTTCCAAAGACCAGGACAGTGTCGGGTCGAGCATGTGGAACTTCGACGTGAACCACCTCGTAATCTCGGGCCTCCAGCTCCCCGATCAGACCTTCCGCTTCGATGTACACCGCCAGGACGACGATGGCGAACTGACCATCAAGAACCTCGCCGTGACCAACAGCATCTTCGCGAAGATCACCGGCAATGCTCTGCCCGAAGATGGACGCTTCCGCAACATCCACGTGATCGACGGCAACAGCCACATGGCATGGGTGCCCCCGGGCGTGAACATCACCGATGGCGACGTCCACGGTGGCGATTCGCGCGAAGACATCTTCGTCAGCCCGCGGAGCAAGAACTACCAGCCACGTCCTTCCAGCATCGTGTGGGGTCGCTTCCCCGCGAGCGACCTCATGGCCCCGGCCGACGTGCTCGGCCGCCCCGCCCGCGGCGACATGGTTCCGCTGGGCGCCTACTTCGGCGGCTGATCGGCGAATAATCCGCCGATGAAATCAACCACCGAGATCGAGCACCCACGGCGAACCAAGCGTTCGCCGTGGGTCTTATTGCGAGATGGACGCCCACCATCTTTCCAGGCCCCGTCTCAACGCGCGGTAGGCCCTTGGAAGTTGTTTGCCGCGAAGGACGAATTGCCAACGGGACTGATCTTCGAAGGCGCGAGTTGGCGATTTCGAAGCGAACCGTTCTCGCACGCGGCGGCCTGGTATGCACGCCAGACGGATGGTTCGATCCATGCAATCGGCAGTGACTCCGCCACCGTGGCGCGTGCGATCGGCCGTAGCGCCGATCCTTCGGCGTTGGTCGATGATCTGCTGCTCGGCTTCCGTCCCGATGGTCGTTCACCTTACCAGGACGTACTGCCGTGCGGGTCGGCGCATGCCCTGGAATTCCACCCCGGAGGCATCGACACCCCCGACCAAGCGGGCGTTGATGATCCGCTGGAGACCCTCGGCCGCCGCGTCGCCGAATCCATGAATGCCGGCGCCTGCGTCGAACTGACCGGCGGGGTCGACAGCAGGCTGCTGCTCGCACTCGGCCTCGGGTCGGGCGGCAAGCCCACCAAGGCGTTCACCATTGGCAAAGAGCACGATCCGGACGTCCGCGTTGCGAGGGATCTTGCCCGTGCGCTGGACATCGAGCATCGAACTCTTCTGGTCGAACCAGACCAGCGATCGATCGGCACGGATGCAATTGATTTCATCGCCGAGAGCGGCTTCGTGTGCAATGCCGCAGCCTACGGATGGTTGCCCACCGTATTTCGCGAGCTCGACGACTTCCGCACCGAGCAACTCTCGGGCGTGGGCGGCGAGGTTGGCGAGGGCTTCTACTACACCGGCCTGGACCGCCTCTTTCAGCGCTTGAACTCTCCTCGCCTGTGGCTGCGCGTTCGGGCGGTCGTGGATGGGGGTCGCTGGGCAAGCCTCTTCGATCGCGGCGTCTTTGCCGAACGCCTTCGGGCCGTCGCCCGCGACCGCACGGAACTGCACGGGTCCGGGCCCTGGAGGGTGCGGACCGATGCCTTCTACCTGCACGCCCGTATCCACGGCTGGGCGTTGCCGGTCATCCGAGCGTCAGCCGCCTGGTACCGACCCGTGACGCCGTTCCTGTCTCCGGAGTATCTCGCCTGGTCGGCTTCGCTCTCCCCGGAACAACGGCACGGCCGAGCCGGTCAGAAGGAGGTCATCCACCGACTGGCGCCTCAACTGGCCGACATTCCCTACGCCGCATCGCTGCAACCCTCGCCGGGGGGCAGGCTGCGCCGCAAGTTTGCCAAGGTTCAACGACTCGCGGGCCGGGTGCTCCCCGGGCCCAGTGAGCAGCCCGAACGATGGGCTTCCACGGCTGCTTCGCTCATGCGGACCCTCGATGGTGCCGATAGTGTGGTCGATCGTCTGCGTACGCTCGATGGCGTGCGGGTCGATCGCGTAGCCGAGGTGATGCGATCCGATCCGCGGACCAGTGCCCACGCCATCGGGGCGCTCCTGACCATGGCTCAGGCAATTGACCGACTCTCGGACCAGGACGCATCAGACCGAGCGTGATTAAGGGTTCACCCCATGAGTGCACAGCAAGCCATGCCGGTGCCTCAGGAGTATCCCAGGCGGACTCTGCCCATCCGCATCGTCACCCGTGTGTACAGCATTGCGACGAGGACCCTGTGGAGATCGCGGCTGCACAGCCTGGGTCGCGGCGCGTACCTGCACCACACGAGCCAGTTTGTCAGGCCGTCCCGCATCGCCATCGGCGCCAACGTGACGCTCTTTCGGGGGGCACGCATCGAGGCCGTCGGGGCCGGGCAGACGCCGCAGGTGGTGCTCGGTGAACGCGTCTCGATCCAGCGAGACGTCCATATCGGCGCGTGCCAGAGCGTGGAGATCCTGGACGGCACGGTCTTTGGGTCGGGCGTGTACGTGACGGACCACGATCACGACTATCGCGACCCAAAGCGCGGCTACTTCGGTACGGGCGAATTGCTCGCCGCCCCCGTGCGAATCGGGCCCAAGGCGTGGGTAGGTGAACGGGCGATCATCCTCAAGGGCGTGACGATTGGCGAGGGAGCCATCATCGGGGCCGGAGCGTTGGTCAACCGGGACGTTCCACCGTACTGCATTGCCGTGGGCGTGCCGGCGCGGGTGATCCGACGCTTCGACTTCGAGCGGGGCCAATGGGTGGCGGCGTGATACCGAAGCGCGTGGCCATCGTGTCGTACTACTTCCCGCCGATCGGCGGAGCTGGCACGCAGCGCGCCGCGAAGCTATGCCGCTACCTCGGCAAGTCTGGCTGGACTCCGACCGTTGTCTGTTGCGCCCCGACCGGTGATGGCGCCGCGAGGGGGGTATCGGCACAACACCTGGACGACCGCATGGCCCATGCTGACGTGCCCGCGAGCGTCCACATCGAGCGAATCGAGGCCGAATCTCAGCCGGCGTGGCTGGAGCGCGCGCGGGCGTATCTCGTCGAACTTATCGAGCGCCAGGAGATCGACGCCGTCCTGATCACCATGAGCCCGTTCTGGCTCTCGCCGCTGGCCGAGCAATTGCAGGACCGGGTTCCGGTGGTGGTTGACCTGCGCGACCCCTGGGCACTCGATGGTGTGCCGATCTATCGCCACAAGCTCCAGTGGAAGCGTGATCTGGCGACGATGGAGCTCACGCTGCATGCGGCGCCCGGGGTTGTCATGAACACCCCCGAAGCGCGGCGAGAGACACTAAAGACGTTTCCCCGACTCGATGCCCAGCGGGTGCACGTCATTCCAAATGGTTTCGATCCAGCTGACTTCGAGAACGTGATCGCGGCCCCTCGGCCTGCCGGAGCCCGATTCGTGCTGGTGCATACCGGGACGTTTCTGACCAAGCAGGCCTTGCCCGCTCGAGGCTTCGCAGCCCGGTTGAAGCGTCGACTGCACTACCGGCCCGAACCCATTCGTCCCATAGGGCGGTCGATCGGGCCGGTCCTGGACGCCATCGACATCGTGCGGCGTGAGCGCCCCACGATGATGGACGGGTTCCGCTTCATGCACGTGGGCAACCTCGACCCAGCCACAAGGGCCCGGATCGATGCCAGCCCTTCGAGGGACCTTGTTACGCCGGTCGGCTACCGCCCGCATGACGAGTCGATTGCCCACCTGCTGGCGGCGGACGCACTCTTCCTGCACCTGCACGGCCTTCCTGCCGGCCACCGGGCGCGGATCGTGCCCGGCAAGTCCTACGAGTATTTGGCCAGCGGACGACCAATCCTGGGCGCGCTCCCCGAGGGCGATGCACGCGACATGCTGGCGTGTCGGCGTCGGTGCGTGTTGGCCGACCCATGCGATCCCGGGAGCATTGCACGCGCGCTGGCCGAGTTGATCGAGCATGGATCAACGCTGTGCGAGCCGCCGCTGGCTGATGATGATCTGAAGGTCTACGACCGACGAGAGATTGCTTGCCGCATGGCGGGTGTTCTGGATTCGGTCGTGAGCCAGGGTGCCATGAAGCCTGGTGCCGCGGTGGGTGCGTCATGATGGCGTTGAGCAGCCTTCTCGCGCAGATCGCCGGCGATGACCTGGGTTACACCAACCAGACGTCGGTCCACCCGGTCGGGTTTGCGGTTCTGGCAGTGCTTGGCGTGCTGGTGTTCACGCTGCCCCGGCGCTGGTCGCTGGCGCCGCTGCTCGTGCTGGCGTGCTTCGTGCCGGCGGGCCAGCGCATCGCCTTCCTTGGCCTCGACTTCACGTTCCTGCGGCTGCTGGTCATCGCCTACTGGGTGCGAATCCTGGCATTTCGCGACTATCGAGGGCTCCGGCTGGTCGCACTGGACTATGCCGTGGGAGCGTGGATCCTCATCGTTTCGGTCGTGTTCATCCTCCAATGGAGCAGCACGTCCGCAATCATCAATCGGGCCGGCTACATCTACGAGTCGCTGGGCATCTACATCACCTTTCGATGTCTGCTGCGCTCCTGGGCCGACGTCGAGCGAACGATCGTGATCCTGGCGTTGGTGTCTCTGGGCTGCGCCGGCTTTTTCATGATCGAGAAGCAGACCGGGTACAACATGTTCTCGGTCATGGGCGGCGTACGCACCTACACCCAGGTGAGAGAAGGCCGGCTGCGCGCCCAGGGGGCGTTCAGCCACCCGATCATGGCCGGCTGCTTCTTCGCCATCGTGCTCGTGCTGGCTTCGGGACTGTACATGAACCGACGCAAACGCACCACGGCCATGGCCGGTTGCATTGCGTCGGCCACCATCGTGATCATGTGCGCGTCCAGCACTCCGCTCCTCGCGGTGCTCTCTGGCGGCATCGCCATGGCGTTCGCCTGGGTGCGGGAACTACTCCGTCCCCTCCGTTATGCCTTGGTCGCCCTGCTGATCATGCTGCACTTCGTCATGGAAGGGCCCGTCTGGGCGCTCATCGCTCGCGTCAGCGCGGTTGGCGGATCGACGGCCTGGCACCGCAAGCACCTGATCGACAAGACCGTGGAGAACTTCGGCGAATGGGCCCTGCTGGGCACCCGCACGACCGAGCACTGGGGCTACGGCCTTCAGGACGTGACCAACCAATACATCCTCGAAGGCGTCCGCGGGGGCATCTGGGGCATGGTGGCCTTCGTCGTCGTCATCGTGCTGGCTTTCCGCGCCGTGGGTAGGGCGCTCAAGACCGAACCGACCCGCCGCGGACTGTTCTGGCTCAAATGGGCCGTCGGCGCCAGCCTGTTCACGCATTGCATGGCGTTCATCGGCGTGTCGTATTTTGGCCAGACCCGCGTGGCATGGTTCCTGACGCTCGCGCTCGCCGCCACCATCTCGCAGTTGCCCGCCATGAAGTCCCGCCCGCCCAAGGGCTCTGGAAGCCTTACCACCAATGACAAACGACTCCCGCGTGGCCATCCTCGTCATCAGCTACAACACGAAAGAGATGACCCTCGCCTGCTTACGCACGATCCGCGAGGGAGCGAGCAAGACCAGCCATGAGGTGATCGTCGTCGACAATGCTTCGAGTGATGGGTCGGCCGATGCGATCTTGCGCGAGTTCCCCGGCTTCCGCGTCATTGCGTCAGAGGACAACCTCGGCTTTGCCCGGGCAAACAACCTGGCCGCGACGCACGCGACCGCTGAGCGTTTGTTGTTGCTCAATCCCGACACGCTGGTCGACCCTGGCGCGATCGACGAACTCGTAACCTTTGCCGACCGCAATCCGAAGGCGGGCATCTGGGGCGGGCGAACCCGCTTCGGAGACGGTTCGCCCAACCCGACGAGTTGCTGGCGAAGGCCCACGCCCTGGAGCGTCTTCTGCTCGGCCTCGGCGCTGGCCGGGCTGTTCAAGGGCTCGCGGCTTTTCAACCCCGAGTCCCTCGGCGTGCTGCCTGACGGGGCCGAGCTGCCCGTGGATGTGGTGACCGGGTGCCTGCTGATGATCGACCGCGAGCTGTGGGAGAAGCTGGACGGCTTCGACCCGGCGTTCTTCATGTACGGTGAAGACGCGGACCTGTGCCTGCGGGCACGCGGGCTCGGCGCGAGCCCCATGGTGACCGCCCGGGCCGACATCGTCCACTATGGCGGGCAGTCTGACACCGTCAGGCCCGATAAGATTGTTCGCCTCTATACCGCCCGCCGGCAGCTCTATGCAAGGCACTGGGGCCGAGCGTGGCAATGGTGGGCCGATGTTGGACCGATGATGAACGTGTTGCGGCGACGCGCCGTAGCACGCCTCCGCTGCGCGATCGGCAGGGGCAAGCCCGCTAAGGAGCCGGGGACCTTCGACGAGGTCTGGGCGCGGCGGAGGGAATGGACGGGCTCTGGAGCTCTGGGAGAATCGGGATCGTGAGCGAGAACGCGCTGCCACAGGGACCAATCTTCATCTGCGGGCCGTCGCGCTCGGGCACGGCCATGGTGCGCGCGGCCCTGAACCTACACCCAATGGTCCACCTGAGCGGCGAGACCCACTACTTCGACGACCTTCGCGTTGCGTTGGGCACGGGCGGCGACGGCCCGCTCTCGCCCGAGCAGGTGCGTCAAGCAGAGGACTACTTGCTGGCCCTCGGCCACCGGCCTTACAGCCACGGCGGAGACCCCGACAAGGGTCGCGTGACTCGGCAGGCTTTCCGGGACCGAGTCGGTGCGCTCGCCGGGGACAACGCCCCCACCGCCGACCTGTGCCTTCGTGCCTACTGCGAGTTGGAGGCCGAGCACCACGGCAAGGTCGTATGGGGCGAGAAGACGCCCCGGCACATTTTCCGGATCGACGACATCCTGACGGCGTTTCCCGATGCGCGGGTCATCTGCATGATCCGCGACGTGCGCGCCGTCGTGGCGTCATACCGCGACTGGAAGAACCAGGGTGGCTTCGACTTCGAGAAGGACCCGGGCCACAAGGAGACGCTCGAGGCCGACCACCAGCGCGCGAAGAAGTCGTACCACCCGATCATCATCGCTTCGCTGTGGAACGGCGCGATGAAGTCGGCGCTGGCGGCCGAGGATCGCTTCGGCCAGGATCGCGTACGCCTGCAACGATTCGAGGACGTTGTGGGCAACCCGGACGCAAAGATGCGCGCGTTGCTTGACTGGCTCGAGCTTCCCTTCGATGAGGCCGTCCTGGACATGCCCATGTCCAACAGCAGCTATGAGAAGTTCACCGAGGGGCGGGGCGTCTCGAAACAGCCGGTGGATCGATGGAAGAGCAAGCTGAGGCCCGGCGAGATCGCTGTGATCCAGCGGGTAAGCGGAAAGCTCATCGACCAACTGGGCTACGAACGCGTGCAGGGCGTCTCGGCAACCAGCGCCCTGCGACACTACGCGTCGTTTCCCGCGGCGGTCGTTCGTGCCTTTCGCGCGAACCGCGCCCGCATGGGCAGCCCGATGAAGTTCCTGTGGCGTCGGCTGAGGCCGATGCTCCAAGGATGAACGGCGGGCAGGAACACAGCCAAGCAGCGATGTTGAGCATACCCGCCCAGAGCCCGCCCGCCAAGCCCGCCATTGGGGCCGAAGATCCGCACCGGCGGCATTTCTCCACCGATCACCTGATGGGTGATCTCAAGGGGCGATCGCTGCGCGGCGGCACGGTGACCCTTACTGCACAGACCCTGAAATTCGTGCTCCACATGGGCTCGACAGTCGTGCTGGCTCGCCTGCTGCTGCCCAGCGACTTCGGCCTGATCGCCATGGTGATCGCGGTGACCGGCTTCGTCGAGATGTTCAAGGATGCCGGGCTTTCGACCGCCACGGTGCAACGCAAGGACATCACCCACGAGCAGGTCTCCACGTTGTTCTGGATCAACGTACTGCTGGGCGTTGCGGCCACCTTCGTGATCGCCGCGCTCGCGCCGGTCGTTGCCGCGTTCTACGCCGAACCCAAGCTCATCCCGATTACGATGGTACTGGCGGGAGCCATGATCTTCGGCGGCCTGACGACCCAGCACCAGGCGTTGCTGCGTCGCCAGATGCGATTCAAGGCGCTTGCGATCATCCAAGTCTCGGCGATGGCGATGGGCATCATCGTCGCCATCGTCATGGCGATCCTGGGCTTTGGGTATTGGGCGCTGGTGGGCAACATCTGCGCAGCCGCAGCCACCAATGCCGTGCTGGTGTGGGTATTCTGCGACTGGCGTCCTGGGCTGCCACGTCGGGGCTGCGGCGCCATGTCGATGCTGAAGTTCGGCGGCAATGTCACGGGCTTCTCGTTCCTGAACTACTTCACCCGAAACGCCGACAACGTGATCATCGGCTTCGTCATGGGCAGTGGTCCGCTGGGCATCTACTCGAAGGCATACAACCTGCTGATGCTGCCAATCCGCCAGATCAATGCGCCCGTCGGCGCCGTGATGGTCCCGTCCCTGAGCCGATTGCAGGACAATCCGGTGCGGTACAAGCGTGCATATTTGCAAGCAATGAGTGCGCTTGCCATGGTTGGCATGCCGGTCGTCGTCGTCGCATACGTGCTCGCCCACGAAATGGTGTTTGTTCTGCTCGGGTCCGAGTGGGCTCAGGCTGCCACGGTCTTCCGCTGGCTGGCGCCGGCTGCCCTGTTCGGCACCATCAACGTCGCACCCGGATGGCTGTGCGTCTCGCTGGGCAAGCCGCAGGTCCAGGTACGATGGGCCATGATGTGGGCGCCCATCACGGTTGCAGCGTTTGCCATCGGCGTGCACTGGGGCATCGACGGCGTGGCGGCCGCGTTCAGCCTCTCCTGGTGCATCGGCAACTTCGTGTTCATCGCCATGGCGTGCCATAATTCGCCGGTCCGTAAGCGCGACCTTGCCGCCCGGCTGTCGCCACAACTCACCGCTTCATTACTCTCGGCGATCGCCGGCTTGCTCGCCTTGGGGGCTCTGGACGAACCCGTCCCATCGGCCATCGGACGCATCGCGATCGTCGGACCGCTGGTGGGGCTGGTCTACCTCGGAGTACTCTGGCTCATACCCGCCAGCCGATCGCAGTTGAGCACGCTCTTGCACGACGGCATCAAGGCCGCTGCCACCAAGGACGGCGCACGATGAGCCAGGCGCCACGCGTGACCGTCATCATCCCGAGCAAGGATGACCATCAACGGCTGCGAACATGCCTTGAATCACTTCGTGCGCAAACGCTCGAAGAGACGCAGTTCGAGATTATCGTCGCCGACAATGGTTCGGATCCGTCGCTCGAGCCGCTGGCGCGAGAGTTCGATGCCCGGTACGTGCTTCAGCCCGAAGGCGGCTCGTATGCAGCCCGCAACGCAGCCATTGAGATCGCCCGCGGAGATGTGCTGGCCTTCACCGATTCGGACTGCATTCCTGCGAAGGATTGGCTCGAGCAGGGCTTGGCCGCGATGGAGAGCAGGGACGGCCGCGTCGCACTGCCCGACCTCGTCGCCGGCCGCGTCGACGTGTTCGCCCGAGACGCCAACGCGCCGACACCCGCGGAGATCTACGAGATCGTGTTCGCATTCCCGCAGGCTGCATACGTCCAGAGCGATTCGTTCGGCGTGACGGCCAACCTCTTCGTCCGGCGACGGGTCATCGAGAAGGCCGGTCCATTTGCAGACGGCCTGCACTCCGGTGGCGACCGGGAGTTCGGACGGCGCGCAACGAGCGCTGGCTTCAACCTCGTGTACGACCCCGCCTGCGTCGTGCGACACCCGGCCCGGCATTCGATCGAGCAACTCTACCGCAAGCTCGATCGCGTGATTGGTGGCCTTGCCGATTCCGAACTGGCCGGGCCACGTGGCATCGACGAAGTGCGCCGGCGTGCCCGTCGCGCAATGAAGCCGCCACTAGGACAGTGGCGGCGGGTATGGCGCCAGAGCGACGCCAGCGTGTTGTCGCGGCTCTCCGCGTGCATCCTGATCGCACGCCTTCGCTGGCGGACGGCCAGATCCTACCGAGCGCTCGCACATACGCTTCGCGACCGGCCAGACTAATTGACGCTTATGCGCCCGCGCCCACCGGCAGGTCGCTTGTCAGCGGGTTGATGAACAGGCCCGTCGCCAGCTTGGGGTAGAAGAACGTCGACTTCTGGGGCATCAGTTCGCCCGCGGCGCCGATCTCCTTCACCGCGTCGAGCGGCGTGGGGCGAACGATGACCGCGACCTGCGCAAAGCCGGCGCCGCCGCCCGCGCCGGTCTCTTGGCCGCTGGCGATCTCGAGCACCTCGTCCACCGTGTGCGGGAAGGCCCACTTGACCGCCTCGCCGCCGTTGAACTTCGGTTCGCACACCTTCTCAACGATCAGATGCTGCACGAGTGCGACGTCGAGCTTGCGCCAGGCTTCGGGCTTGCTGGCGAACTTGTCGGCCAGCGGGTCGCCGTCCTTCAGGGTCAGCACGACGCACTCGTTGGTCGCCAGATCGATCAGACCGAGCACGTTCTTGCCCGGGTCAAACCGCTTCTCCATGTGGGCCTCGATCTGGCCGGGTTCGCGTCCCACGCGATCGAGGGTGAAGTACTGGTCGAGTTCATTCGTGAGCTTGCCAAAGTCGTAGTCCTTCATGCCGCCCAGCACACGATGGGTCGCGCCGATGGCCAGGCCCGGATCGCTCATGCCCACCAGGACGATCATCGTGCGCCGCGCGGGATGATCGGGGCCGATCTCCTTGCCGGCCTCTTCAAGCTTGGCCAGGTAGTTGATGGCCGTGGTGTAGCGGTGGTGACCGTCGGCGATGAAGACGTCTTCGCCTTCCAGTGCCTTCTCGTACGCGGCGATGGTCTCGGCATCGTCGATGGTCCAGACCTCGTGCATCACGCCGTCGCCCATGTCGGCCGTCAGATCCGCCGGGCGGCTGTCCATGACGCTCTTGGTCAGCGCGGTGGCGGCGCCGTCTTCGTCGGCGTGCAAGCCGAAGATGGGGCTGAACTGCGTCGCGCTGGCTTCCATGAGTGCGAAGCGGTCCTGCTTGGGTCCGCTGAAGGTCTGCTCGTGGGGCAGCACGCCGCCGCCCTCGCGTGGGCCGAAAGGGCGGGTCTCGACCGTGCAGGCCATGCCTGAGCGTTGATATCGCTGGCCCATGAAGTCAAACGTCTGCCGATAGGCGAAGATGCTGGGCCGGTCGGTCGGGCTCAGCGTGCCGTCTTCGAGCCAGCCGCGATACATGTCGGCGGCCTTGGCGTAGGCCTCGGGGGGCCCCAGTTCCTTGGCGGGCGTGTGGGGCAGGTCCACCGCCACGATGTTGGCCGGGCTCTTCTCGAGCAGCTTCGCCTTGCCACGCGCATCGAGCACGTCATAGGGAGGCGCGATGAACGCGCTCACGTCGCCCTTGCCGTGGTTGAACTGAACGGCCCGAAAGGGAAAAACGGCGGGCATGGCAAAGCCTCCTGAGACACGAGTCACGGGTTGAGAAACGGTGAAGACACCGGGCCAGGAGCCACCCGGCCCGGCCGCGGCAAGGATATGCCCGCTGGCCCTCCGAGACGCCACCAGCCGCCTGCCAGCCGCCGGGATCGCACTGCCTGAGGCCTGCGGGCCATACACTCATCCCATGACGAGAGCACTGGTCATCCGGGCCGCGGGCATCAACTGCGATGAGGAAATGGCCCGCGGCTTTCGCATGGCCGGAGCCGACGTCGACGTCCTGCACGTGCGGGCCCTGGCCAACGACCCGGGTCGGCTGGACCGCTACAGCCTGATCGGCTTCCCGGGTGGCTTCAGCTATGGCGACGACGTGGCCTCGGGCCGCGTACTGGCCCTGCTGGTGCGGGAGAAGCTCTACCCCGCCCTCCGCCATGCCGCGCGTCGTGGCGTGGCCATGATCGGCATCTGCAACGGCTTTCAGGTGCTCACGCAGGCGGGCCTGCTGCCCGGCCCCACCGAACGAGGCGCTTCGGCTGACCAGATCGAGTGGCCCGAGCAACCGCAATCGGCCACCCTGGCATTGTGCGACAACCAGCTTGGCCGCTACGCCGACCGATGGGTGCGGCTCGAGGTCCAGGCCGACAGTCCCTGCATTTGGACGCGCGATCTGCAGCACGATCCGACCGGCACGTTCATGCTGCCCGTCGGCCACGGCGAAGGGCGCCTCTTCGCCCCTCCGGACGTGGTCAACAGGCTGAAGCGGAGCGGCCAAGCGCCCCTGACCTACCTCGACAACTTCAACGGCTCGGCCGGCGCGATCGCCGGAGTTTGCGATCCGACGGGTCGGATCTTTGGCTTGATGCCCCATCCCGATCGCTTCTTGCAATGGACGCGCCATCCCCATTACTCGCGCCTGGATCGCGCCTCGCTGGCGGGTGAACCCGCACCCGGATTGCGCATGTTCATCAACGCGGTGGAGGCCGCCGCGCCCGTTACCGCGCGTTCGACGCTGGTGAAGTAGCGCCACGCTGGGCAGCGTTACCTCAGACTTGTCGCAAGGCGATGCTGGGGTGGTTCCGTGAAACCTCGATCTGATTCTAATTTGGTGGCTCTGACAGCCAGCCGGCGTGGTACCATGATCGGGGTACATCTGGGGCACGGCGCGATGTCGCCGGCCCATCCGCCCGGAGAGTTCCATGTCGACAGAGCCGCTCATCGTCGTCGGCGTCGGAGCCTCCGCGGGAGGCCTGGAAGCATTCTCTCAGTTGCTTTCGAACATCCCCAGCGATCTGCGCGTCGCATGGGTGTGCGTGCAGCACCTCGATCCGACGCATGAGAGCATGATGGCCGACCTGCTGTCGCGCAAGACCTCGCTGGAGGTGAAAGAAGCCCAGCCAGATGAGCGCGTGCAGGCGGGATGCGTCTACATCATTCCACCAAATCGCTTCCTGACCATCGATGGCAACGCCCTCAGGCTCGACACACCCTCGGGCGAACGCGGCGGGCGCCTTGCCATTGACCACCTGTTCCGGTCACTGGCCGAGTCCTTCGGTCGCAGCGCCATTGGCGTGGTGCTGAGCGGCACGGGCAGCGATGGCACCAACGGATTGCGCGCCATCAAGGCAGCCGGCGGGTTCACGATCGCTCAGGATCCCGAGACCGCTGCTTACGAGGGCATGCCCCGCAGCGCGGTCGATCATGGCGTGGCCGATCTCGTGCTGGAGATTCACGAGATTCCCGAGGCCATCCAGCGGTTCCTCGACCACCCGTATGTCAGCGGCGACGGCTCCGGCGAGATGGCCGGGACGGCGGAAGACGGCGGTGATCGGAGATCAGGAGAACTCGGAACAACGGGCGAGCAGCAGCGTCCCGAAGAAAACGACGACGTCCCCGCCGAAATCCACGAGGTCTTCGACTTGCTCCGCAACAAGCTGGGCATCGACCTGACGCTGTACAAGATGTCAACCCTCGCCCGGCGTGTGCAGCGGCGGATGGGGCTGCGCCACATCACCGCGATATCGGACTATCGCGACCTCATCGAGCAGGATCTCACCGAGCTCCAGGAACTCGCCCGCGACGTGCACATCAGCGTCACGGACTTCTTCCGAGATCCCGAGGCCTTCCAGGCGCTCTCGGTTCGCGCCATTCCGCGCATCTTCGAGGCCGTGTCGAACGACCCAGACGACGAGCGCGTCATCCGCGTCTGGGCGCCCGGGTGCGCCACCGGGGAGGAGGCGTACTCGCTGGCCATCGCGTTGTTGGAGCATCGCCAGACGCGATCGGCGGATGCCGACATCGCCATCCAGGTCTTCGCCACCGACGTCGACCAGGAAGCCATCCAGCAGGCACGCGCCGCGGTCTATCCCGAAGCGTGCCTGTCCAACGTGAGCAAAGAACGTCGCGAGGCCCACTTCGATCAGTTGGATACTCCGGGGATGTTCCGCGTCCGCCAGCCCGTGCGCGACTTGGTGTCGTTCGCCACGCACAATCTGCTGAGCGACCCGCCATTTTCGAGGCTGCACCTGGTCAGTTGCCGGAATCTGCTGATCTACCTGCGGCGTGAGGCCCAGGAAACCGCGCTCTCGGGCTTTCATTTCGCGCTGCGGCCCCAGGGCTACCTCCTGCTGGGTCCCTCCGAGGCCCTCGGCCAGACCGCCAGCCACTTCCGCGTAATCGACAAGCGCTGGCGCCTCTATCAGCGATTGGAAACCCAGCGCAAGCACGACACGCCGGGAACGCCGGCGTTCGTCGGCCGCCGCTTCGAACCAGTGGCCCACCCCTCACCCACGATGCAACGCCGCAGCGAGCAACGCAGCGGCGAGTTGGCCTCGCTGCGACTGCTGGCTCAGGCGTCGACGCCGCCCAGCGTGCTCATCAATGGTGAGCATCAGGTCGTGTACCTCCACGGCGATCTCATCGAGTTCCTCGACCTGCCGAGCGGCGCGGGGCGTATGACCCTCATCGAGATGGTGCGTGAGGAGCCGCGGACCCGCATCCGCGCGGCGGTGTACCGGGCCTCACGGTCGCGCGAGCGCATCGTGACCCAGGGCACTCTGTACACGCGCGGTGGCGAGCGGCGGGCCTACGAGGTCATCGTCACGCCGTGCGCATCGACCGAACTTGGCGACGATCTGCTGGCCGTTACGTTCGAGCTAGGTGAAGCGAGCGACGCCGATGCCAGCAGCGATCCGGGCATGGACACCGTCACCGAGGAACTCAACCGAGAGGTCGAAGCCCTTCGGAATGATCTGCAGTCGACCGTCGAAGAGCTCGAGCAGGCCAACGAAGAGCTGCGCACGAGCAACGAAGAGTCGATGACGATGAACGAGGAACTCCAGTCGACCAACGAGGAGCTGGAGACCCAGTCCGAAGAGCTCCGCAGCGTGAACGAAGAGCTCATCACCGTCAACAGCCAGCTCCGCGAGAAGCTCGAAGAACTCCAGGAAGCCCACGCCGACATCGCCAACCTGCTGCACAGCACCAAGCTGCCCGCCATCTTTCTCGACCGCAACTTCTGCATCCGTCGCTACACGCCCGAGGCGCGCAAGCTACTCAGCGTCATCGAGAGCGACATCGGTCGGCCGATCCGTGACCTCAAGGGCGTGTGCATCGACGACGGCATGCTCGATGACGCCCAGCGCGTGATCGATGGCCTGGCGCCGGTCGAGAAGGAAATCCAGGACGAGGACGGCGCCTGGTACTTGCGTCGCATCCTGCCCTACCGCACCGCCGACGATCGCATCGATGGCGTGGTCGTCACGTTCTCGCAGGTCACCCGCCTGAAGGACCTCACCGCCGCCCTGACCGCCCAGCGCGAGCAGCAGCGGGCGGCAGCCGAGGCGGGCGTGCTGGCCCTCCGCGAGAATGACTTCAAAGTGTTGGCCGACCACGCGGTCTATGTCGTCGCCCACACGCTCGGCTGTCCGCTGTGTAAGGTGCTCGAGCTCACCGAGGACCGCAGCAGCATGCGCCTCATTGCGGGCGTGGGCTGGCAGGAAGGCCTCGTCGGCAAGGCGATGGTGCCCAATGACCGCAGCAGCCAGGCCGGCTACACGCTCGAGGCATCCGGCCCCGTGGTGGTCACCGACCTTTCGGGCGAGACACGCTTCAGCGGGCCCGAACTCTTGGCCGACCACGAGGTCGGCAGCGGCATCAGCGTCGTCATCGTGGGCTCGGGCGGACAGCCTTTCGGCGTGCTGGGCGTGCATTCGACACAAACGAAGGCCTTCGACGAGCACCAGGTCGCCTTCGTGCAACAAATGGCCAACGTCCTGGGCGTGGCGATCCAGCGCCTGGCGGCCGGCCGCGAGGTCGAAGAGAGCCAGCGCAAGCTGCAGTCGATCATCGACAACGCGCCCGCGGCGATCTATGCCAAGGATCTTCAAGGTCGGTTCATCCTCAGCAATGCTGCGCATGCCCGGGCCCTCGGCGTCGAGCACGGCCAGCCGCTGGGCAAACGCGACGACGACATCGCCCCCAGCCGGGAACTGGCCGAGTTGTATCGAAGCAACGACGCCGAGGTGGCCAAGCACGGCGAACCGATCGAGTTCGAGGAACACATCGAGATCGACGGCAAGACCGTGTCGTTCATCTCCCAGAAGTTCCCCCTGCGGACCGCCTCGGGGCAGATCTACGCGGTGTGCGGCATCTCGACGGACATCACCGAACGCAAACGCAGCGAGGCCCACCTCCGGCTGGTGATGAGCGAACTGAACCATCGGGTAAAGAACACCCTCGCCTCGGTCCAGGCCCTGGCCCGCGTCACGGCCCGCAACGCGCCGTCATTGGAAGCCTTCCGCAAGGCCTTCGCCGACCGCCTGACGTCGATGGGCGTGGCCCATTCGCTGCTGACGCGCAGCGACTGGCGGGGGGCCAACATCGGCGACATTATCGCCAGCGAGCTCGAACCGCGCGTCGGGTCGGCCGATGCCCTGGAGATGGAAGGCCCCAAGCTGGCCGTCAAGCCCAAGAGCGCGCTCTCGCTGCACATGGCCATCCACGAGATGGCCACCAACGCCGCCAAGTACGGCGCCCTCTCGTCGCACCAGGGGCGGCTCCGCGTGGCGTGGCGCATCGTGTCGCCTCGTGAGGCCGAGGGCGTGGAGATCACCTGGACCGAGCGCGGCGGGCCTCGCCTGGAGGGCGTAAAGCCCGAGGGCTTCGGCAGCCAGATGATCCGCGACATGCTCGCGTACGAGCTCGAGGGCGAAGTCTCGTTCGAATACGAGCCCGATGGGCTGACCGCCCGCATCTGGTTCCCGCTCCGCCATACCGACACGGGCGCGCCCCCACCCCTGCCGGCGCGGACGAAGAAGCCGCTGACGCCGCTCCAGCTCCAGCGCACCGCCAATCGCGCCGCACCGGACGGCGCGGCCGCCGCAGATGCAGACGCGGACGGGGCGAGCGAGCCCGCGCCGCCGCTGCTGTACGTCGAGGACAACTCGGTCATCGCACGCTCGATGACGGTGTTCCTGCGCGAGCTTGGCTTCGAGGTGCTCGGCCCGGTGGCTACGGTCGACGCCGCCCTCGAACTGCTCGAGCAACACACGCCCGAGGTGGCCCTGCTGGACATCGACCTGGACGGCACGATGGTCTACCCCGTGGCCGATCGGCTGCGCGAGCGGAACGTGCCCTTCGCCTTCGTCACCGGCTACAACGCCGAGGACCTGCCCGAGCAGCACGCCCAGGCCCCCTTGTTCAGCAAGCCGCTGGACCTGGACGGCCTGGAGGCATGGCTGACCGAGGACTAGCCCGCCATCCGCCCCTACGGGCACCCCGCGTCGAAGGCGTTCTGGAAGGCCAGGAAGTCGAAGATCGTCAGCCGGCCGTCGCCGTCGAAGTCGGCCTGGGCGTCGCCGGCGTCGAAGAGATTCTGGAAGGCAAGGTAGTCGAAGATCGTCAGCGCACCGTCGCCGTCCAGGTCCGGCGGGCAGGGCTGGTTGGGCACGCACCGGCCCAGCAGCACGCTCAGCTCGTCCGAGCGCACGCAGGCGATCATCGCGTCGGGCGCGCCGTCGGCGTTGACGTCCGCCAGCGTCACGCCGCGGGGGCCCAGGCCCGTCGCCACGCGGCGCTGCGGCTCGAACGCGCCGCCGCCCACGCCAAGCAGGAGGCTCGCGTCGTTCGAGCCGCTGTTGGCCACCAACGCATCGAGCACGCCGTCGCCGTTGAATTCGCCCAGCGCCACGCTGGCCGGCTCGAAGCCCGCGGCAACGCGTTGCTGGGCGGCCAGCGCGCCGTCGCCCAGGCCCATCAGGACGCTCGCATCGCCCGACTGGAAGTTCGCCGCCACCACGTCCAGCGCGCCGTCGGCGTTGAGGTCGCCCAGCGCGAGCGCGTAGGGCGCTTGGCCAACCGCAAAGCGCCGCTGGGGCCCGAACGCCCCGTCGCCCAGGCCGAGCAGCACGCTCACGTCGCCGCTGCCCAGGTTAGCCACCACCGCGTCGAGCACGCCGTCGGCGTCGAGGTCGCCCAGCGCCACGGCCAGGGGATAGTCGCCCGCGTCGAAGCGTCGCTGCGGCCCGAACGTGCCGTCGCCCAGGCCCATCAAGACGCTGCAATCGTCGGAGAAGACGTTGGCGACGACCGCATCCAGCGCGCCATCGCCGTCGACGTCGGCCAGGGCGATGCTCAGCGGCCCACCGCCGGCCGCCACGCGGCGCTGCGGCTCGAACGTGCCGTCGCCGCGTCCCATGAGCACGCTGCAATCATCGGAGAACTCGTTGGCGACCATCGCGTCCAGCGCGCCGTCGCCGTCCAGGTCGCCCAGCGCCACGCACAGGGGAAACGCGCCCACCGGCAGGCGGCGCTGCGGCCCGAACGTGCCGTCGCCCAGGCCCCTCAGCACGCTTACGTCGTCCGAGTAGCGGTTGGAGACGACCACGTCCAGGTCGCCGTCGCCGTCCAGGTCGCCCAGGGCCACGCAATCGGCCCCATCGCCCGCGGCGTAGCGCACCTGGGCCTCGAACAGCCCGCCGGGATCGCACCGCTGGCCCGCCGCCGGGGCGGCCGCGGCGAGCACGCACGCCAGCGCCAGGACCAGGGCCCCCTCGAAGGCCGGCGCCCCCAACACGGCCACGTTCGCACGGCGTCGATGCATGGCGAGCCTCCCGCGGGGAGCGTACCGGGGTGCGATCCGGGCGGCCACGGGCCGCGACGGGTCCTACGGGCAGCCGGCGTCGAAGGCGTTCTGGAAGGCCAGGAAGTCGAAGAGGGTGAGGCTGCCGTCGGCGTCGAAGTCGGCGCGGGGGTCGCCGGCGTCGAAGAGGTTCTGGAAGGCGAGGAAGTCGAACAGTGTCAGCTCGCCGTCGCCGTCCACGTCGGCCGGGCATGCGCCGCTCTGGCCATAAATCACGTAGGCCCGACCGGCGCCGATGCCGCCGCTCTCGATGGCCCCGGGGGCGCCAACCAGGATGTCGCGGGCGCCATCGCCGTTGACGTCGCCCGCCGACGAGACCGACCAGCCAAGCTCGTCGCTGGGGTTCTCGCCGCGGATGCGAAAGCCCGCTTCGCCGCCGAGGTCTTCGAGCAGCACCCGGGAAGGGAAGTCGTCTGAGCGGCCGTACACGACGTACGCCGCGCCGAACTCGCTGGGGTAGGTCGCGCCCCAGCCCCAGGCGCCGATGGCCACGTCGTCCAGCCCATCGCCGTTGATGTCCCCCAGCGGCGCCACCGACCGGCCGGTCTGGTCCCCCGAGAACTGGCCATCGAACCGGGCGCCGTCGCTGGCCGCAAGGCCCTCGGTCAACAACAGTTCGGGGAAGGACGGCTCGCCGGGTCCGCGGCCATAGATGACCCAGGCCGCGCCGCTGTTGCCCACCCGGAAGGCGTCGCGCACGCCGATGATCACGTCGTCCACGCCGTCGCCGTTGAGGTCGCCCGCCGAGGCGACCGCCTCGCCGAAGTTCTCGAAATCGAACTGGCCGCGGATCTCGAAGCCCAGCCCCGACAGGCGGGCGATGGAGATCGTGCCCGAGGGCGTCCCGGCGCGGCCGTAGATGACGTAGGCCGCGCCCGCCCGTTCAACAGAGTAATACGGATGCCCGCCCCAGTCCGTCGAGCCGATGATCACGTCGCCCAGGCCGTCGCCGTTGATGTCGCCCGCCGCCGCGACCGACCGGCCCAGGTGCGCCCGGTAGCCCTCGCCGATCACCGCGAACCCACCGGCCGCGCCGATGGGGATCGTGGCGTCGAAGCCGGTCGTGCGGCCGAAGATGACGTGGGCCCGGCCGCTGTCCCGCCACGCGCCGTAGTAGTCGTCCGAGCCGACGATGACGTCGTCGATGCCGTCGCCGTTGACGTCGCCCGCGCCGGCGACGGCGTTGCCCACCCCGTAGCCAAAGCCCGCTTCACCCAGCAGGGTGAAGCCGTCGCCGCCATCGAGGTCGGCTAGGTCCACCACGGCCGGAAATCCCCCGGACCCCATCGCCCGGCCGAACACCACCGAGGCCCGGCCATCGCCACCGGCCGCCCGCGCGTTGCCGATGATGATGTCGTCGACGCCGTCGCCGTTGACGTCGCCCGCGCGGGCCACGCTGCGGCCCTCGACGTCGGCGGGCTCGAAGCCGTCGATGCGAAAGCCATTGGCGCCGTCCAGGTCCTCTACGTCGATCACCGCCGGGAAGCCGCCCGCATCGCCGAAGACGACGTAGGTCGCCCCCAGCCCGGCGCCGTTGGCCCGGGCGACGATAAAGTCGTCCACGCCGTCGCCGTTGACGTCGCCCGCGTTCGAGACGCTCCGCCCCAGCCCGGGCGCAGCGGGGACGCCGTCGACGGCGAAGCCGTTGCCGCCGTCCAGGTCCTCGACGTGCAGCTCGGCCGGGAACGTCTGGGCCAAGGCGGGGGCACACGCCGCGGCCAGGCCGCAGGCGGCCAGGATAGAGGCGGTTCTCGTGGTCGCGGGCATGGGGTTCTCCTTCTCCGGGTCAGGATAACCGAAGACCGACACGATCACGAGGCCGATCGCCGGCCCCGTGCGCGTTCTTCGTGCGTTACCCGGCCATCATGCGTTGGGTTGCGGTCCCGGCGCCCCCTTTTGGAGCCGCAAGACGGGGGCCTGGGGCCGCGGGATGCCCTTTCGGGGCCGTGGGATGGCATGGCCAGACCGCACCACGGGATCCTGGAGCCGCAACATCAGGTCTTGGAGCCGCGACGTTGCCTTCCGGGGCCGCGGGATCGCGTTTCGGAGCCGCAAGATCGCATCTCGGGGCCGCAAAATGACGTTTCGCGGTCCTTTTGCCTTATTTTTGTTCGGGTTGGCGGCGTGTGCAACGGCCCTGACGAGCCGGCAGGGCCGATTCTCCGTGTAAGAACCAAACATAAGAACGTCCCCCGGCCCCGGCCCGTTCTCGGACGGTCGGAGGGCGCCGGCGACAAAATCCGCGGAATCCGCACATCCGACTCAACCGGCCCCTCGATTGTTTCGATGACCCCTCCATCGGGCGGGCGACGGCGGCGTGTGCCGCGGCCCGGCCATGGTTCCACGCGGCACGGCGCCGCGGAAAGGGGCGCTCATCATGAGCACGAAGTATCCCGTCAACGACGACGCCTTCATTCTCTGGGCACGCGAGCACGTGACGCTGTGGGAGGGCGGCCAGGCAGGGCCGCCGGACATCGGCGTCACGTTGCAGCAGGTCCAGGACCTGGCGGCGCTCGTCACCGACGGGGAAAGTAAGTTGGCTTCGGCCAAGGCCAAGCGCACCGCCTACCGCTCGGCGATCGACGAGAAGGATTCTTCCTTCGGGTCGATCAAGGGGCAGCTGGGCAGCATGTTCGACTCGATCGATTCGTTCGCCAAGAGCTCGGGCGACCCGGACGTGTACGCACGCGCCGGTTTGCCCGAGCCGAAGACTCCGAGCGAGCGGCCCGCGCCGCCGGCGGCCACGGCCGTGACGACGCGCGTTCGTCCGGGGGGCAATGTTTTATTCGGCTTCAAGCTGCGCAGCGGGGGCGGGTGCGTCTACGAGGTGCAGCGCCGCACGACGACCCTGGGCAATGTTGTGTCGCCCTGGGAGTTCGTCGGGCTGGCCGAAGATAATAAGCGCTTCGAGGACACGGAGGTTCCTCGCGGCGTGGCGAGCGTCAGTTATCGCGTCCGCGCGCGCCGCACCAACGGCAACGCGGGCGAGTGGAGCGACGCCTCGACGGTGTACTACGGCACCGATGGGCAGCTGTCCACCGAGCCGGTGGTGGCCGAGGCGAGCGAGGCCAAGACGCCCGATTCCGGAGCGGCCTGAGGCCGGTTCGGTTCGCGGGCGGAACTTCCTACCACGCCGCGGCGGGCGCGAGGGCGCGCTCCCCGCGGCGTGATCGTCTATGCCCTGAGCACGGCGATATTCGGCAGGTTGCGGTACCACCCGTCGTAGTCCAGCCCGTAGCCCACGACGAAGGCGTCGGGCACGTCGAAGCCCACGTAGTCCGGCTCGCTCTGGGGCGGCAGGTCGGGGGCGCGCTCGACTTCCTTTCGAAGCAGCACGGCCGTGCGCACGCTGGCCGGGCCGGTCGCCTGCACCAGCTGCTTCACCGCCGCCAGCGTGCGGCCGCTGTCGAAGATGTCGTCGACGATGAGCACGTGGGCGTCCTTCAGTTCGTCGGTCGGCCCGCTGCCCAGCGTCACGCCCTGGCTCTTGGTTGCCGTGCCGGGGTAGCTGCTGGCCTGGATGAGTTCCAGACGCAATCGCATGGGCATCGAGCGCACCAGATCGGCGGCGAAGACCAGCGCCCCGGTCAGGACGGGCACGACGACCAGCCGGTCGGCCCCGCGGTCCAGCTCGGCGTCGCTGGCGATCTGCGTGCCCAGCTCGACCACGCGGCTGGCGATGCGCGTGCGGTCGATGAGGATGCGGTCGATCTCCGGGTGGGGGTCGGCGTGCGGTGGAGGTTCTGGAGCCATAGGCGGCCAGTCTAGGAAAACCGGGGAACCCCCGCCGGCCGCGGCATCGGCCCGGGCCGGGTTCCTAGCATTCTCATCCGAATCCACGGACGGTTCTCGACACGGCTCCAGGAGAGACTGATGACCCAGGCCACGGCCTCAAAGCTCGCACTCGACGGCGGCGCCCCCACCTTCGACTCGCCCGTCGCGTTCATGCGCCCCCAGCTCATGCCCCAGGACGTCGAAGCCGCCCACGAGGTCCTCAAGAGCGGCATGCTGCGGGCCTCGACCAAGTGCGCCGAGCTCGAGGAGCGCTTCGCCAAGGCCAGCGGCGCCCGGCACGGCCTGACCTGCGCCAACGGCACCTGCGCCCTGCAGCTTGCCTACCGCAGCCTGTTTCAGCGCGGCGACGAGGTGCTCGTGCCCGCGTGGACCTACATCGCCACCGCCAGCATGCTGGTGGCCGAGGGATTGATCCCCGTCTGGGTCGACGCCCTCGAGGACACGATGCAGATCGACGTCCAGGACGCCGCCCGCAAGGTGACCAGCAAGACCAGGGGCATCGCCGCCACGCACCTCTACGGCATGCCGGTGGACATCAAGGCCGTGCAGGAACTGGCCAAGGCCAAGGACCTCAAGGTCGTCTACGACTGCGCCCAGAGCCATCTGGCGACGATCGACGGGGACGGCATCGGCGAGTTCGGCGACGCGTGCACCTACTCGTTCTACGCCACCAAGAACCTGGGCACCGGCGAGGGCGGCATGGTGACCGTCAACGACGACACGCTCAAGCGCGACATCGAGCTCATGCGCAGCCACGGCGAAACCGACAAGTACCTGCACGAGCGCATCGGCTTCAATTACCGCATGAACGACATCACCGGCGCCATCGGCTGCTCGCGCCTCGACCGCCTGCGCGAGGAGACCAACGCCCGCCGGGCCGCGGCCGACCAGTACGACAAGGTGCTCGGCGAGATCGACGGCGTGCTGGCCCCCGGCCGCACCAAGGGCGCCGACGCGGCGTGGCACCTCTACACCGCCAAGCTCGATCTGGACCAGTTCACCTGCGACCGCGATACGTTCGTCAAGGCTCTGAACGCCGAGGGCGTGCCCACGGCCATCCACTACCCGCGCTCGCTGACCCACCAGCCGGCGTTCAAGGACTACGTCAACGCGCAGTCCGGCGGTCACCCGCCCGTCGCCGAACGGCTGGCCAGCAAGGTCTTCTGCCTGCCCATGCACCACGAGCTCGACGGGCCGACGGTGACCAGGATCGGCCAGGCAATCGCCAAGGTGGCCTCCCACTACCGCCGCTGAGCCATCGCCTTCAGCTTTCGATTCACCAGAGCCCGCTGCGGCTTCGAGCACGGCATCGCCAACGCCCGCTCGAACTGCTCGCGGGCCTCGTCGTTGCGCCCGGCCCGCCGGAGCAGTTCGCCCCGCACGATGCTCGCCTGGGCGTAGCGATCCATCGGTCCGATCGAATCCAGCTCGGCGAGCCCGGCGTCGGTCCCCCGCGTCATCGCGATCGCCACCGCCCTGTTCAGCCCCACCACCGGCCCGGGCTTGATCTCTCGCAGCATGTCATAGAGCGAAACGATCTCGTCCCAGTTGGTCTGGTCGAAGCTGGCCGACCGCGCATGCACGGCGGCGATGCCGGCCTCGAGGTGGTATGCGGTCAATTCGTCGCCCGCAGCCGAGCATTGCAGGTGGTGGAAGCCGCGCGAGATGAGGTCGCGATCCCACCGCGAACGGTCCTGGTCTTCGAGCAGCAACAGCGCGCCCTGGGCATCGCTCCTCGTTTCCAGTCGCGATGCGTGAAAGAGCATGAGTGCCAGGAGCGCGTGGGCCGCGGGACTGGCCGTGCGCTCGTCTTGCACGAGCATTGCGCCCAAGCGGCAAGCCTCCTCCAAACGATCACGCTGGATCACATCCTCGCCCTCGCCCGCCGAATAGCCCTCGTTGAAGAGCAGGTACACCGTCTCGAGAACGCTGCGAAGCCGCGGCCGGAGTTCCTCGGGTTCGGGCATTTCCATCGAGATGCCGCCCTCGCGGATCGCACGCTTGGCCCGTACCAGCCGCTGCGCCGCCGCCGATTCGCTGATCAGGAACGCCCGCGCGATCTCGCCGGTGCCCAGGCCCGCGACGAGCTTGAGCGTGAGCGCGATGCGCTGCTCCCGCGGCAACTCCGGGTGGCAGCACATCAGCATGAGCCGGACCTGCTCATCCAGCTCGTCGTGCGCGCGTGCATACGCGTTGCGCTCGGCCCACGCCCGCAGCTTGGGCTCGTGCCTTCGTAGCGTCGCGTCCCGCCGCAGCGCATCGAACGCCCGACGCCGGGCGACTTGCGTGAGCCACGCGGCGGGATGGTCGGGCACGCCACTGAATCGCCAATGCCGCAGCGCCTCGACGAGCGCTTCCTGCACCACGTCTTCGATGAGGTCGAGCTTGCCCGGCCCGAACACCGCTACGAGCGACGCCGACAGCCGGCCGGACTCGTGCCGGAACAGGTGGTCGACCAGTTCGGGCACGCCGCCCGAGTCAGTGGGCGTCGATCTGCCGGACGTGGGTGCTGGCGCCATACTTCACGTGCGGGCTGCTGCGGGCGATCTCGACGGCCTCGTCATATGAAGCCGCATTGATGGTAAAGTACCCGCCCAGCACTTCCTTGCTCTCGGCGAACGGGCCATCGGTCACGCCGCTCTGGGTGACGACCTTTCCGCCCTCGTCGGCCAGCTTCTCGCCACCTTCGAGCTTGCCGGCCTTGCCCATCTTCTGGGCCCAGGCACCGTACTCCCGGACGACCTGCTGCATCTGCTCGGGCGTCAGGTCGGCGTAGTCGGCGGGGTTATCGAACAACAACAGCATGAACTTCGGCATCATGGGCTCCTCTCAGGGTTCGATCCGCGGCCGCAGGGGAGGCGCGGCCTTGGGCTCACCCATGTAGACGCACGTGCAACGCCCGACTCGACACCGCCGCTCAAAAAAACTTCACCACACCCGCCGCACGCACCACGGGGCCACCGCCAGGCCCACCAGTACGGCGATGACGCTCTTGATGACCATGCCCGGCAGGAAGGGCACCATGCCGCCTTCGATGGCCCGGCCCAGCGAAAAGTCCCGCACGATGGCAAGCCAGGGCACGCCGATGGCGAACACGACCATGTGTGCCGCCAGCACCGCCAGCACGATCGCCAGCCAGCCGCGCGGCATCCCATTGCGGTCCTTGACGATCATTCCGACGACTGGCTGGCATGCGAGGAAGCCCACGATGTAGCCGCCAGTCTGCCCCAGGATCACGCCCAGCCCGACGGATTCCTCGGCAAACAGCGGCACCCCTACGACGCCCGCACCAATGTACAGCAGCATGCTCATGGACCCGGCACGCGGCCCCAGGCAAAGGGCGGCAAGCACGACGAATAGCGTCTGGAGCGTCATCGGAACGCCATCGGGCGGCAACGGCACGGCGACGTGCGCGCCGAATGCGGTCAAGAGCGCGAACGAGGGCACCCCCAACATCCACCAGTACGCCCTGGACAACGATCGATCGGCCGTACGACTGAGTTCAGGTGCTTGGGCCATGGGGCGACATTGTTGGCACCTGTCCGGCTCGCCAAGGGCCCGGGAGCGGCCTACAGATTCCCTTCCCCATCCCGGAGAGGTGGCGGAGCGGTTGAACGCGCCGGATTCGAAATCCGGTATGGCCTTCGGGTCATCGGGGGTTCGAATCCCCCCCTCTCCGTGGAAAAAAACCTGAAGGGTGACAAGCTACTTGAGGTATAGGTAGGGTGTGGGGTGTAGGGAAAAATTGAATTCCATTAGAACCCAAGGGGACTTTTTTATTTGAAACTTCTGTCCTGTAGCTTTTCCCTACCAAAAAGGGGACAGTTAACCCAAATTTAGATATTGACAGATTGAGCAACTTGTGACTTAGCTTTAAAGTGATTGATTAAGCCGCCACAAAGCATAATTTCTACCTGACGGGGACTCAGGCTATGAGTCATGGGATATATGATGTCCTTAGTTAGGTTTTTCACAGGAATTGAACGCCCTGCCTCTAACGCATCCCGTAAGCCAATAATTTCCAGTTCATCTCCTTCGCTGATACTGTCGTAATCCTGAGGATTGACAAACTCTAGGGGCATAATTCCAAAATTCACCAGATTTTGCCAACCAATCCGGGCATAAGATTTAGCTAAGACAGCCACTTGCCCCAAATAACGGGGTGCGATCGCGGCGTGTTCCCGACTAGAACCCTGAGCATAGTTACTTCCGCCAACAATAACATGTCCCCCAGATTTTTCCTTAGCGGCTTCTGCCCGTTGCCAAAATGTCTCATCCTTCATGTAATAGACAAACTGGCTAATTCCGGGGATATTACTGCGATAAGGTAAAACCCGCGCCCCTGCAGGTAAAATTTCATCGGTAGAAATATTATCCTTCACTTTCAACAGCACAGGCACAGAAATGTCATTGGGTAAAGCGGCAAATTCGGGGAAGGATTTAATATTGGGTCCCTTTTCCAGTTCCACTGTCCTGCCATTGTCTGGCGGAGCCACTAACATATCGGTATTAATGATTTCCGTTTCTGGGGCAATGAATTGGGGATAGGTGATACCAAAACGCTGTTCCAACTCACGCGGATCAGTGATTTCCCCCGTAATAGCCGCCGCTACAGCCGTTTCTGGACTACACAAATACACTTGATCATCAGCCGTTCCCGAACGCCCAGGGAAGTTACGCGGCATTGTCCGTAAAGAGATTTGATCAGAAGCGGGTGCTTGTCCCATGCCGATACAACCTAAACAGCCTGCCTGATGAAATCGTACCCCAGCATGAATTAAATTCATAAAGGCGTCATCCATTGCCGCTAAATTCTCAATCACCTGGCGGGAGGTTGGGTTAACATCAAAGGATACGCGATCATGAACAATTTGTCCTTTCACAATTTGGCTGACTATCCAGAAATCACGCAACCCTGGATTTGCTGAGGAACCAATCACCACCTGATTTACGGGGCGTCCCTGCACTTCGGTAACCGGAACAACATTTCCAGGACTACTGGGACAGGCAATTAAGGGAACCAGTTCCGACAAATTAATCATGTCATAGACATCGTATTCAGCGTCCTCATCGGCAACCCGTTCTACCCAATCCTGTCCTCGCCCTTGAGCCTCTAAAAATCGCTTAATTTCAGCATCAGAGGGAAAAACAGTGGTTGTGGCACCCATTTCCGTTCCCATGTTGGCGATAACATGGCGATCCATGGCACTGAGTTGGGCAAGTCCGGGTCCATAATATTCAATAATCATGCCCCGACAGCCGTGGACATCGTAGCGGCGCAACATTTCCAGGACAACATCTTTGGCACTAACCCAATCGGGTAATTTCCCCAAAAGTTTCACACCCAAGACTCTGGGCATTTTCACAAACATGGGTTCCCCCGCCATTGCCATGGCGACATCAATTCCACCCGCGCCAAAGGCTAGCATTCCCAGGGAACCTGCGGCTGGGGTGTGACTATCAGAACCGATTAAGGTTTTGCCGGGAATACCAAAGCGTTCCATCTGAACGGGATGGCTGACACCATTGCCAGGGCGACTATACCAAACGCCAAACCGTTGACAGGCGGATCGTAAAAACAGATGATCATCGGCATTTTTATAGTCGGTTTGCAGGAGATTGTGATCGACGTATTGTGCTGAAAGTTCAGTTTTAACTCGATCAATACCCATGGCTTCTAACTCCAGCATGACCATGGTTCCTGTGGCATCCTGGGTCAAAGACTGATCGATCCGGAGTCCAATTTCTGCACCAGGTTCCATCTTGCCAGAAACCAGATGAGATTGAATCAGTTTTTGGGTGACATTCAAGGGCATGAGTTGATCTCCTGCTATTTATAGTTGGTAAAAGTATAGTCAAATATAGACAGACTAAATTTCATTGCAGAAATTCCCTTCGCTTTTACTTTGAGAGATTAATTCTCCTTGGGTGAACTACGCACCTCTCTATCCCATAGCGGTTAAACGCATTTGGGAATGCTTTTCGTAAAATATTGTAAGCACATAAGACATCAGATTGAACAAGAACCCCCTGATTTGTACGATATAAACCTCGTTTAATTCTTTTTCCACTAAAAACGGGTTTTTCAGTGAGCTGTCCATAAACGGGGAGAGGATCTAAATTCAAAAAATTAGAAGCTGATGTATAGGATTCTTCTTGAAGAATCACAGATATTCCGGCTAATTGACATTTGTAAATAATCCTGTCAATTAATCGAGCATGAGGAACGGTCACAAATTTTTGATTGTTGACTTTTCCTAAGTTCACTTCTTGTTTCCAACCGTCATTTTTCCCAATTACTAAAGTGGTGATATCTTGAGCAACTAAGAGATTGACTAAATAACGACTAGCTCGGTGAAGATAATTATCTATCTTCTGATTACGGCAACGGGTTAAACGACGAATTCTCTGGGAACTTTGACGATTGCTTTTTAAGAGAGATTGTAACTTCGCTCGACGCTGATTATAAAATTGATTTAGGCTTTTTAACGGTCTGCCATTAATCAACAAAGGAGTAAAACCCGGTTGATTTGAAGTTACAGCCATCAAATTATCTATACCTAAATCTATCGC
>JAVJVK010000014.1 GCA_040221175.1 Phycisphaerales bacterium | reverse complement strand
CACCTTCGCAGCCCGTTCGGACGCGCGCCGCTGTCGCTGGCCCGCGAGGCCATCGGCACGGCCATCGCCCTCGACCTGCACGCGGCCAAGCTGTTCGGGCGCGGGGCCCGGCCCTCTGGCGCGCTGAAGTTTCCGAAGGGCATGCCCGAGGAGTCGGTGAAAAAGGCGCGCGCGGCATGGCGGACCACGCACGAAGGCACCGATACGCAGGGGCAGACCGCGATCCTTTACGATGGCACCGAGTTCGAGCCATTCACCTTCAGCTCGACCGACGCCCAGTTTCTTGAAAACCGCAAGTTCCAGATCCTCGAAATCGCCCGGTGTTTCCGCGTGCCGCCGCCCATGCTGTTCGACCTGGAACGTGCCACGTGGAGCAACGGGGAACAGCAGGGCCGGGAGTTCCTGAGTTACACGCTTGAACCGTGGCTGAGGGCCACTGAGGGCGCCCTGCGCCGGGCGCTCTTCACCGATGAGGAGCGCGGCCAGTACGTCATCCGGTTCGATCGCGATGACCTCACCCGCGCCGATCTCGACACCCGCTCGACGGTG
>JAVJVK010000012.1 GCA_040221175.1 Phycisphaerales bacterium | reverse complement strand
GCGCCGGGCAGGAAGCCCGGCCGGAGAGCGCCGGATACCAGCGAGGGCAGGAAGCCCGAGCGACGCCAATGCGTACCACGACTCATAATGGAGAGGTGGCAGAGTGGTCGAATGCACCGCACTCGAAATGCGGCATACTCGCAAGGGTATCGGGGGTTCGAATCCCCCCCTCTCCGCTTTTGAAAAGACCCCGCCCCGTGGCGGGGTTTTCTCATAGCCGCGTCACATAGTCCTATAACATAGCATTGCCGGGAATTGTTTCAGAAACTGTTATTGACACACCGCCGATCCGTGGTAGGCTGTGCCTGATGCCCGCAACGTTCCAAGACGAAACGACCACCGTGGTGGCGGAGATCCGCGATCTCTTTGCCCGGGTCATCGAGTCCAAGTGCGGTGCGGGCATCGGCCTGACCGACATCTGCGACGGCTTTGGCATCCACCGCAAGCTTGCCTGGCAACTCACCAAGGTCGCCTATGGCGACGACCCGTTCTACGCCGCTCGCTACATGCCCTCGCCCAAGGCGCTGGACACCTGGGTCCGTTCGGCCGAGGCGCGCGGCGTTGACGCCGACCTGCTCGACCGCGTCCGCACCGTGTCGGCCAAGTTCGAAGATCTGGTTCAGACGCACGCGGGTACGCGTACGGCGATGGACATGCTGCTCGAGTCATGCGTCGCCGAGCCCAGCGAAGACATCGATACCCGCTGGCGACTGCGTGCTTTCGAGGGCAACAGCTACGTCTGGGGCGTCCAGGCCCGCTCCATGGTGGCGTTCTCGGTGCTTTCGCCCTCGGCCACGCGGCGTGGATGGCTCGACGTCGCGCAGGTGCGCAGCCTCATTGATCTACGTCGAACGCGGCCCGACACGCGCTGGATGATCGGCCAAGCCATGGTGCTGGGCAATGGCGAAGAGCCCGGAGTACCCAATCGCCAGCCGCTGGATCCCGAAGCTGCGCAATCTGCCGGCGGCGTCCCGGTCATCGGCGAATTCACCACGAATCCGCTGCCGACGCTTGAGCGACGCGTCTCGGACTCGGGCGCAGCGATCGACGAACTGCTCCCCGGGCAGATCGGCCAGGCAGGCAAGCTGACCATTACCACGGGCGAAACCATCCGAGAACTGGCGCCCGCGTTTGCGATCGAACCCGGCCAGCGCGCGCACTTTGGCACTGGTATCACCACCCCGGCCGAAGCGATGATCTACGACCACTTCGTGCACAAGGACCTCTTCCGAGGCATCGAGCGAGAGCTCTGCGTTTTCGGTGAGTTGGGGCGTCCCTACACGCACGATGAGCAAGATCGGCTCCGCGTGCCGGAGCAGATCCAGCGCCTTGGCAACGGGCTGTCTCGCGTGCACACGCCCGATGCACCCGGGTATGCCGCGCTGCTCCGATCGGTCTTCGACCGCTGCGGCTGGCAAGCCGACGAATTCGACCTTTACCGGGTCCGCATGGCGTATCCGCCGCTGTCGACCTCGGTGATGATCCGACACGATCTGCCCGAGCCCCCAGACTGGCTGGAGGCCTGAACACACGTCACTCGTTTTGGTGGGGGCCGATTCGCACACCCTTGGAGGTAAGAAATGTCCACGATCCGTAATGCCATGATCGCCGCCCTTCTGGCGGCTCCCACCGCCTCGCTCGCCCAGACCGTCGACTTCGAGGACCTGACCGAGGGCTTCAAGGGCGCGACGTTCGAGTACGCCGGCATGTTCTTCCAGGACATCAATCAGGTGTCGGGCGTGTTCCCCGATGGCTCGACCTTTGGCCCTCAGGAGTTTGATGAGGTCACCATCGAGGACGCGACGTTCTTCTACAACGACTTCCCCATGTGGGGCAGCCCGGTGAACGCCCTGACCTTCGGCAGCGCGTTCGTGCCCGGCGAGAACCTGTCGATCGGACGCATCTCCTCGGCCACCATCGTGCTTGACGAGGACCAGACCAGCGTGTCGATGCAGATTGCTTATTACGAGAACGGCCCATGGGGCGGTATCCAGTTCCACCTGGACGCCATCCAACTCGGCGAGGTCGTCGGCAGCGCCGACCCGATCACCATCAGTGATCTAGGCGGCCGCGACAACATCGCCCTGGGCGAGCTCTCCATCTCGGGCGTTGAGTTCGATGAGCTGCACCTGTACGCCACCTTCGGTGACGAATTCAGCCTGCCGCGCATCCTGATCGACGACATCGTGTTCGGCGGCGGTTCGAGCTGCCCGGCTGACTTCGACGGCGATGGCGACCTCACGCTCTTTGACTTCCTGGCGTTCCAGAACGCCTTCGACGCGGGCGAAACCAGCGCCGACTTCGACGGCGATGGCAGCCTCACGCTCTTCGATTTCCTGGCGTTCCAGAACGCCTTCGACGCCGGCTGCTGATCGGCTGGATTCGCAGAAGCGGCCTCCTATTCGTGGCAGCCCGCCCCTCCTCCCTGGGGGCGGGCTGTCGCTTTTTGACCCCGGGCATACCGCATCCCGGGGCCTAGCATCCGCGGCTCGGCGAAGCCCCCGTCCTCGCGAGAGCCCGAGAGAGTTCGCGCATGCTCGACGTCTTCCTTTGGTGGCTCGCCATTTCGCTGTTCGGCCCGTTGGCCGTGCTCACGGCAGCCCCGCTCATCCTCAACTCCGGAACCTGGGTGGTACGCGCCTGGGACTTTCCGCGCCTCCAACTCAGCGCATTGACGATCTTGCCGGCCGTTCCGTTGCTCGCATTGCTCGCTCGAGGCAGCGAACCGCTTGCAGCATCCATCCTGCTCGTCCTGCTGATCCTGATGGCATGCTCAGGCCTGGTCCAGATGGCGCCCTTTACGCGGCTGTGGCGCAGAGAAGTGCAAGACCTCATCGACAGCACCGAAGAGTCCGCCATGCTGACGATCCTGGTGGCAAACATCTGCTATGAGAACGAAGAACATCGCGCGGTCGCCGACAGCATCTCTCGTGCAGATCCGGACATCTTGCTGCTCATCGAACTGGATACCAAATGGCGCGATGCCTTGGCAGACCTCGCGGATCGATTCCCTCATCGCGTCGAGAGCATTGCCGGCGAAGGGCTCGGCCTGGGACTCTGGTCCAAGCGTCCGCTGAGCAACGAGAGCATCGAACACCTCATCAGTGAACGTCGACCGTCCATCTTCGCGGATCTCCAGATGCCCGATGGTCGAGCGCTTCGCTTCGTGGGGCTCCACCCCACGCCACCGGGGCTGCAAGACAGCACCGGCGAAGACCGACGCGACAGCCGCGTGCGCGATGGCGAACTCGTGCTCCTGGCCCGCGACATCGCGCGCGGTCCTTCGCGAAACTGGATCGTTGCCGGCGACTTCAACGATGTGGCTTGGTCCCACACGACGAGGCTCTTTCAGCGACTAAGTGGTCTGAAGGATCCGCGCGTCGGCCGGAAGCTGATGAATACCTTCCACGCCAAGCACTGGTATCTTCGGTTCCCCGTCGATCACCTCTTCCTGGCGCCGGGGCTGCGGATCGGCCGCCTCGACCGGGTGCGATTGCCCGGCTCGGATCATTTTGGCGTGCTCGCGACAGTCGCGCTGGAGCCGGCCGCCGAGGCCAAGCCCCCAGAACCGGAGGCCGATCAATCAGACCATGCCGAGGGCTCTGAGATGGTCGAAGAGGGTCAGGAAGACGCCGAGGCGCGGGGCGTTCGGGCGGACGATGGCACAACCGCCGCGTAGAACATAGGGAAAACACCCGACACAATCTGGGTTCCCGGTATCACGAGCCTTGATTTCGCCTGCTGGGCCGTCAACGCTTTGAACCACCTCTGCCGACGCCGCCAGAGGCTGCATTCGAGTCGTTGAGGCCGTCTCGTCCCGTCAGCCCCTTTGTGTCGGCGAATCCATGCGCAACGCTTCCCCATCACGCCGAATCGGTATCCGGTCGGCCGAGCGCCCCGCCGATGGATCCGGTGCGCTCGGGTACGAAGCCGGGGCCGTGCTCCAGTACGCCATTGGCGACATCGATCAGCTTCATCCGCGCGTTCTGCGCTCGCGTGCGCAGCATGGCGAAAGCGGCGTCTTCCTCGATTTTCCGGTCGGCCATGATGGCGCCCTTAGCTCGCTCGATGACCTTTCGATCGGCCAACGCCTGCCGAAGGGAATCGACCTCGCTGACGACTTCTTGGAATTGATCGAATCGGGCCTGGGCCACCACCATGGCGGCCTCGAGGTCCGCCGGATCCACGGGCATGACCAAGTAGGCCATGACGTGATCAGCCATCGCCTTCTCGACCATGTCGAGCGATCCACGCTCAGCCACGATGACCGAGGGCACCGGTCGTTCGGCGCCGATGCGAATGACGGTGTCGATGCCGTCGCCATCGCGGAACGAGACGCCCGTAATGATCATGTCGGGTCGCTGCTCTGCGGCGGTCTCGAGCATGCCCGTCACGCTCTCGCAATGGCAGAGAACCGTGTGCCGTCGCTCCACGATCGAAATGAGTTGGCGAAGTGTATCTTCGCGATCGTGTGCCACGATGACGTTCAGTCCTTCAATGGCCGTACGGGCGCCATCCACGGCGGCTTCGTTGAATTCCGATTCTTTCCGGCTCATCGCAGGCACCTCATCGCGAACAAACACGACAGAACGGCGGCCCCCCAGTGTACACCGCTTGAATCACGGCAGCATCACACGAGCACCATC
Organism: Phycisphaerales bacterium; assembly: GCA_040221175.1. Taxonomy (NCBI): domain Bacteria; kingdom Pseudomonadati; phylum Planctomycetota; class Phycisphaerae; order Phycisphaerales; species Phycisphaerales bacterium. The sequence goes on along the minus strand of JAVJVK010000012.1, from coordinate 44,275 downwards.
TCTCCCTAAGAAATGGGTGATCCTATTTTCCAACTCGCATATCTCAGTAAGAGGCACGAACACGTCACCGACGAGGACATCGTCGACGGGATCGTGTTGCCAGCCATTACCAAGAATCGAGAGCTCGGCATCACCGGATGCCTGTGGTTCGATGAGAAGTACTTCTTCCAGGTCCTCGAGGGCGCGAAGGACGCCGTCGAACCCCTGTTCGAGGTCATCCGCGAAGACCATCGGCACGCCTCGGTCACGCACATCCTGACCGAAGACACCGGCGAGCGCCGATTCGAGCGATTCGGCATGCGTGCCATTAGTTCGGATGCTGCCCGCTCGATGCCCGAACTGATCGGGCTGTTCGTCGAAGGGAAGAGCCACGAAGAGGACACCTCGACCAACTGGTGGAGCCCGCTGGCCCGTATCGTGCTGGGGTCCGACCGCTCCAAGACACGCAGCGATCAGGAACCACCTCTTGCCCGACGGGTCATCGATGAACTGGCGGGATGGTCGGACGTCACCCCGGTGTGACGCCGACGTACGGCCGCGGCCTGCGCGTACAATCCACCGTGCCGCCACCCAAGAACAGCCTTCGATCCGGCGGGCAGGACCGCCTGCACCGCGTGCTTGCCGATGCCGGCGTTGCCAGCAGGCGTGCCTGCGAACAACTCATTCGGGAAGGACACGTCGAGGTCAACGGCCAGATCGTGACCGATCTACCCGCCTTCGCGGACCCCGCCCGCGACGACATCCGCGTCAACGGGCGCCGCATCCGCCAGCCCGAGGCAAACGTCACGGTCCTGCTCAACAAGCCGACGGCCACGCTGACCACCGCCGCGGACGAACCCGGCATGGACCGCCGGACGGTGCTCGACATCGTGCAGCACCCCCTGGCTCCCAGGCTGTTTCCCGTGGGTCGCCTCGACTACGACACGACCGGCCTGCTCATTCTCACGAATGACGGAGAACTGGCCAATCGCCTGGCCCACCCCCGCTACGAAATCCCCAAGACCTATCGCGCCATCGTCAGCGGCGTAATGACCAAGGAGAGCCTGGCCGACCTCGAACGCGGGGTCGTGCTCGCCCATCGAACCCACGGCAGGACGGAGGGCGCCGAGCGAACGCAGGCCGTCCGGGTGACCGTTACGAAGCAACTGCGAGACCGGGCCCACCTCGAGATCACGCTGACCGAGGGTCGCAACCGCGAGGTCCGCCGCGTGCTGGCACGCGTTGGTTGCCCCGTGCGCAAGCTCGAGCGGGTCGCCATCGGCCCGGTGAAACTGGCCGACCTTCGTCGCGGGCACTGGCGAGACATTCGGCCGAGCGAATTGAAGGCCCTGAAGAAAGCCGTGGGACTCCAACGCGATGAATCACGCAACGGCCCCGCCAGGCACGGCGGCTCTGGGAGGTCCTAGGCGATGGCACGATGGCCGGACTGGCTGAGGCTGCCCAGCAGCAAGGAGATGGGCCGCGCCGCACACGTCAGCCGCATGGCCCTGCGGTCTTTGTTGCGAACCCGGCTGCCCCAGATGGCCGCCGCGTTGGCGTATCGCACGCTCTTCGGCCTGCTTCCGATCAGCATCGTGGCGCTGGTCATCGTGCGCATGTTCGTGGGCGACGACGACCTGAAGCGTCTGATGGAGCAGGCCGTCCAGTTCACGGGCATCGCCGAGGTGATCCAATCCGACGTTGGCCAGACCACCCCAAATGATCCATCGGACGACGCACCGATCAATCCTTCTGCCGGCGGCGTTCTTTCGATGCCCTGGCCCCTGAGCCCGTCGCTCCGCATGCACGCGGCGATGGCGATGGTCGGCACGCCCGAGGAAGTAGAAGAAAACGGCACGGGCCTGCTCAACCCTCCCGAAACGATGAACCCCACGCCCGAAAGCCTTGATCAACTGATCGATGGCTGGGTCGAGCGATTCGGTTCGGTGCGATTCGACGCCATCGGGCTCATCGGCGGCCTCGTCCTGATCTACGCTGCGCTTGCCATGGTGGTCGAAGTCGAACGCTGCTTCAACCAGATCTGTCGAGCCAAGTCGGGCCGCAGTTGGGTCAGACGGATCACCCAGTATTGGACACTCATGACGCTGGGCGCCATCCTCATCGCCCTCACGTTTCTCGTCGGCGTGCAATTCCGAGAATGGGTCAAGAACATGGCCGGCGAGGGCGACGCCTTCGGCCGGTTCATCGTCGGGGCCGCCGGCTTCCTCGTCACCGTCGTCATCAGCACCGGCCTGCTTTCGCTGGCGTACATGATCCTCCCCAATCGACGGCTGCGGCTGCGACCAACCCTGGCCGGCGCCACCGTGGCGGCGATCGGGTGGGAAGCGGCCAAGTGGGGATTCACGCAGTACCTCGGGTACTCCACCAATTCCACGTACGCGACGCTCTACGGCTCGCTGGCGCTCATCCCGATCTTCATGCTGTGGGTCTTCCTGACCTGGCTCATCATCCTCTTTGGTCTTCAGGTCGCCTATGGCGTGCAGATGCTCGAAGACGGCATCGAGCAGGATGAAGATTCCGACGATCCGGCCTTGATGCTCGCCGGCCCGGGCGTACTCATCGACGCAGCCACCGTCATCGGCCGGCGATTCGCGGAGGGGCAGGGCGCGCGAACCTCGGACGTGGCCGACGAACTGGCCCTGGCCAACGACCAATGCTCCCGCATCATCGACGCCCTCCAACGGGGCGGATTCGTCAGGCAATTGGACAACGGCGGTGGATACACGCTCTCGCGTCCGGCCGAGCGTATTCGCTTGGCCGATATTGCCACGGCCGCACCCTCTCCCACCGCGGCTCGCGAGGGCTCGGCGGCTTCGCAACTCTCCAAGACGGCCGTCGAGTCGCTCGGGGAGGCCACCCTACAATCACGCCTGAGTGCGAAGCCCGAAAACCCGACGGCCTCGGAGGACGTACCGAATCGGGACGAAGGACGTGGCAACGAATGAATCGGACACGCATCAGCCGGGTTCTTCTGGTAGCAAGCGCCACCGGGGTTTTAGCATGCGCCGCGGGGGGCTGCTACCGCAAGGTAGTGAGTTCCCGGGGCATCGGCGCCGATAGCACCAAGCTCCGTAGCGAGTACGAACATCGCCCGCTCGACTTCATGACCACCGAAAGCCGGCGCGAACGCAGGGATGCCCGCCCCGCAAGCGAGCGGCAGCGGCCCTAGGGCCTAAACTCTGTTTCCAGCCATTTGTTTTCTGACCCCGGAGCCACCATGGGCATCGAAGCCGCACTGCCAACCGACGCCATCCTGACCACCCAGCTCCAGCGTGTCATCAATTGGGCCCGACGCAGCAGCATCTGGCCGATCCCCTTCGCCACTGCCTGCTGCGGCATCGAACTGATGGCCACTGCCAGCAGCCGCTATGACCTGGCCCGCTTCGGCATGGAGCGGATGAGCTTCAGCCCTCGCCAGAGCGATCTGGTGATCGTCGCCGGACGGATCGGGATCAAGATGATGCCGGTGCTCCAGCGCATCTACCAGCAGGTGGCCGAGCCCAAGTGGGTCATCTCCATGGGTGCGTGCGCCTCGACGGGCGGCGTCTTTGATACCTACGCCACCGTCCAGGGCATCGACCAGTTCATCCCGGTGGACGTCTACATCCCCGGCTGCCCCCCCAGGCCCGAGATGCTGCTCGAAGGCATCATGGCCATCCAGCGAATCATCGACGAGGACGGCATCCCCCCCAAGGGTCCCGGCGGCAAGCGGGTGCCCCTGGGCATCGCCGTGCAGCCGACCCACCAGTCGACGCCCCAGCCGGTGGGCGTCCGCGTGGGCACCTGAGCGCCTCCGCATCCCAAATCCTTGCTCGGGCCGATTTCGGTGCTCTGGGGTGAAACAATGCCCCGCATGAACAAGGCAACCAAATCCGGCATCGTGGCCATGACGCTGGCGTTGTGGCTTCCCCCGCTCAGCACGGCCCAGGATGCTCCACAGAGTCCGGCGTCGGTGGCCATCGAGCAACTGGCGGATGACCCTCAACTCGCTCAGGCCGAGGCCCAGCGGGCTCGCGATGCCGCCGTCAATGCGTGGCCGTCGATCGAAGTGGCCAGCCTGGTCGACGCCGTCGAGCATCACGCGATCGTGCAGCTCATCGCGCCGCTCCCCGCGTCTGCTCGAAGCCTGATGCTGGAAGTCTGGGCGAGCCATCCCGAGTTCATGGGGGCGCTGGTCCGAGTGTTCACCGATTCGAACGATGACGCCACGGTCGCCACGATCGCCCACGCCATCGCAACGGGCCAGCCCGAGGCCATGGCGACGTATCCGGATCTCGCAGCCGCGGTGTGCGTCGTGCTCGATCGACCACACGAGTATCCCGGGCTGGGTTCCATCCTGCCGGCGGCGCCGGAGGTCTTCGATGCGTTGGTGTTCGCCCATCAGGACCGACGGGTCATGGCCTTACCCCTAGACGACTTGCCAGCCGAAGTCCTGGTCTACTTAACAGACATCGCGATGACCGGCGAAGGCCTGCTGACCTTCATCCAGGAGCGTCGCCAGACGGACCCAGCCGAGTTGTACGGTCGCGTTCCGTATAAGCAGGCGGGGCTGCTGGCGGGCGAGCCGGCACTGCCGCCCGAGGAATTCACGTTCGACCGCATCGCCGAACGCGGCGGCCTTGGTCCCTTGCGCAGCTTCTACGCCGAGCAACTCGGCCAGGCTTTCGGCTATCCGGTTGCACTGGCCACGGGCCATCGAGGCGACGAGCGATTCACGGCGCCAGTGTTCCTCGAACGAGACCGTCGCGGCTATCGATGGAACCTGCAGGCATTACCCGAGCACCCCGGTCTTGCGCTCGGCACCACCCGCCACGCCGTTACGGGCGAACACATGGCGATTGCCGAACTGCTGCTGATTGCCGACCTCGCGCAGGACGGTCCGGCCCAAGTTCGCACCGCATGGGCCCTCCTCAAAGCGGCAAGGCTTGCGGACGAATCCACGCGCGTGTCCCTGGTCAACGCGTCGATCGAAGCAAGTGGCGGCTTCCCCGAGGCGTGGCGACACTCGCTGGCGATCCGGCTCGAGCAGGCTTCGGACGAGCCCGACGGCCCGCAACGCGTCCTCACCGAATTCCTCGGCCGCCTCGGCCAACGATCTCCGGTGTTTGCCACGCAGCTTGCCCTGGACGCAATCCAACGGATGGACAGCGGCAAGGCCGAGTTGCTTGAGTGGTTCTCGCTCACGAATCGTCGCGATGCGATCAGCTATGCGGCGGCACAGCTTGCCATGGGCGACCTGACGCTTGCCCAGGGTGACCGGGCCGCGGCCATGAAGATCTACGAGGACCTGGTAAACCGACAGGCCGACGAGACCCCCCTGGCCCTCGACGCCCTCGCCCGGCTGGACACCATGCTGACCCAGGACGGCCGGGGCGATGAACTCCTGGGCCTGTACGGGCGGACCCACCGCCGCCTGCGAGCGCCGCGGTCGTCGCAGGAAGCCGAGGTTCGCGCCAGCGCCTTCATGGCCGTCGGCGAGCGATACGAGGCATTGCTCCGCGAGGCAGGGCGAGATCGAGAAGCCGATCGCCTTCGTCGGCAGTTGGACCGCTCGCTTCCCTGACCTGTCTGCCCATGCAAAAACCCCGGGGGAACGCCCGGGGCTCATCTCTGACCGGCGTTGTCCGGCTCTACTTCTTAAAATTCAGCGACCGACCGATGCGGCGGCGGCGGTTAATCATCTTGCGGCCGCCCTTGGTCCGCATGCGGGCGCGGAAGCCCATCTTGCGGGCGCGAGAGAGTTTGCTGAGGCGACGGGGATAATGCATGGCTCGAAACCTCGGGATAACCCTTAATTGCAGGACCGGACCCGCGCTGCGGGGCCCGGAGTGTAGGCCCGCTCTGCCCCGTGGCCAAGCAATGGCGAAACATGCCCATATCCGGACTCAAATTGGCTTGGCCCTCAGCCGATGATCGTGTAGACTGGAGTGATCCGGGTTCCCGCATCCCGCTGTCGGCGACCACAGGAGGTGGTCGACCGCGAGATGCCGGAATCGCTTGGCTGTTGTTGAGGCTGGTTGCCCCCGGATGGCGCCGGCGGTGCCGAGGTTCCCATGCGAGATTCCGGCGAGTTGTGTATCGAAACTGCCGAACGCGCGATCGGATACACGTTCAAGAATTCCTGCCTGCTCGTGAAGGCGCTCACACACGCATCGGTCACCGACGCGCGCGTCGATTCCAACGAACGGCTGGAGTTCCTCGGCGATTCGGTCCTCGGCCTTGTCACCAGCGAACGGATCTTCACGCTCTTCCCCAACCTCCTCGAAGGCGAGATGACCAAGATCAAGTCCACGGCGGTCTCGCGACGTACGTGCGCGGACATCGCCGATGCCATGGGCCTGATCGATTTGTTGCTGTTGGGCAAGGGCATGCGCGCCGGCGCACCGTTGCCACGCTCGCTGGCGGCGGCAGCGCTCGAGGCCATCATCGCGGCCATCTATCTCGATGGCGGCCTGGATGCCGCCCGCGAATTCCTGGCGCCCCACCTGGACCCGTGCATCCAGAAGGCCGCACGCCTGGGTCACCAGGAGAACTTCAAGAGCGTTCTCCAGCAACACGCCCAGCAGCAGCTCGGCTCGACCCCCCACTATCGCGTCATCGACGAGCAGGGCCCTGATCACGCCAAGAGCTTCAAGATCGCCGTCGAGATCGATGGGCGCCAGTACCCCGCCCAATGGGGTCAGAGCAAGAAGCGAGCCGAGCAACTGGCCGCGCTCGAGGCCCTTCGCGAGTTCGGGCTGATCGAGCGGACCCACGACGGAGAGATCCGTCTGATCGAGTCGGCCGACGCCAAGTAGGGCGTCCGGTTTTGCTTACTTCGAAGGCCGGACGTCCAGCACCACCGGGAGGTGGTCGCTGGCGGCGGTGTCCGTTGCGTCGAGGCCCAAACGAGCAAGCGCGGCCTCGCTCATCACGCTCGTGTCAAGCACGAAGCTGTTCGTCGCCTCGGTCACCGCATTGCTGTAGAGCAGGAAGTCGAGCCTGCCCGGCGTGTACGCGTTACCCGCATCGAACCAGGTATACATCGCCTGGTCCCCAAGTCGCATGGGCTCGGCGACCAGGAGGGCCGAGCCGTCCAGATCGACGCCTCGGGCGATGGCGTCCAGCGGCGGGCGGGAGCCGACGAGGTTCATGTCTCCCCCGATCACCACGCCCCACGCCTTGCTGCCGGGCGATTGCTCGAGCGCCTGAGCCATCAGCTCGGCGATGGCCGTCGCTTCGGCCGATCGCTGCCGGTCTTCACGGCTGTCCTTCGTGCCACAGCACTTCAGGTGCGTCGACCCCACCGCGAGCGGCCCAACAGGGGTCTGGGCAAGCCCGCCGACGAAACGCAGCGCGTTCTCCGCGTTGACAGGGTTGGGCGTGTCCAGTGGCGTGAGCACGGACAGCGGGTGCTTCGAAGCGACGGCAACACCCCAGGCCGGGCCCTTGAGCACGTACCAGTCGACGTTGTCGTCGACGTGCGCGGTAAGCCACGCCTTGAGCGCATCGGCATCGCCCTCCACCCACTCCTGGAAGAGCAGCACGTCGGGATCAAGGACGTTGATCACGCGCGCGAAGGGCTCGGGGTTCTTGACCGGGCTCGAGTGCTCGACGTTGTACGTGACCACGCGGACTGCGTCTTGCGGCTTGGCCGGAAGACGCACGTCCGAAGCCTCGAGCGGCTCGGCAGAGGGCGCGTCGACCTCGAACGGATCGGCCCACCCGGTGATCTGGCCCCGCCCATCACGCATGACCACGACGCCGGCGATGCGCCCCGAGCCGCCAAGACCGCTTGGCCTCAAACCGAGTTGCTCGGCCGATTCGCGGGCGATGCGAAGCTCGTACCACTCGGCGGCGTGCGTGGGCGTGAACGAGAATCCCAGTTGCTCATGGCGCACGACGCGGGCGGTCCCGTCGGGCTGGTTGACTCGGAACATGACGCCCGCACCCGGACGGGGCGCGTCGACTTCGCGAGGGGAGAAGACGATCTCGATGTCGGCGCCAAGGCCGCCCGCAATGGCGGGCTCTTCCAGCGTGGCCCCGGTCGACGGATCCCCGTCGGCATCCAGATGAATCGAAACCGGGGTATCCATGCCCTGGAGCGTGCGGATGGGGCCTTCGAGCTTGAACCGCATGTACAGCCAATGCGCATCGGCGACCGCGGCCACGTCCTGGGGCCACTCGCTGACGTCGCCGTCCAGCGTAATGGTCTGGCTGCCGGTCCATGCGATGGGCTCGATGAGCGTCGTCGCGGCCCCGGTGGACACCGGTTCAGCCGGAGGGCCATCTTCTGAGCAGGCGCCCATGGCCAGGCCGGCCAAGGCAAGACTGAGAAGGAGCGGGCGGAACGTTCGAGGATGGGCCTTGTTCATTGGACAACCGTACCCCCCAAGAGCGGGGGTCGGCTGATGCTCACACAATCCTCAAACTCGAATCGTCGCGGGTCTACCCGCCTGCCACGACCGCAGTGATGATCGTGGCGATCATGCCCACGCCCATCACCAGGGTCAGCACGATGAGCCAACGCTGGGCCCCAGTCAGGGCTCGCCCGATGCGGGCGTCACGCTCGGCCTCGTGGCGTCGCATGGCGTCGATGGCGCTCGCGAGGCGGTCATTGGTCCCCGAGACGGCCAGGATTGTCTGATTGATCTCGGCAAGGCTCTGGGCGAGCTTCTCCTCCCGCTGGGTCGCCCGCTCGATTGCCTTGAAGATCTCGTCCAGGCGGGAACTCTGGGCCGAGAGCGCCCGCTCGACCTTCTCGTGCCCCTTGAACTGATTGGCCTTGAGCTCGTCGATCGATGCCAGCATCGTGTCGATCCGCTCGCGGATCTCGGGCAACGCAGCGGCCGATTCGCGGATCTGGTCGAGCACGCCCATCGCGTGGTCGAACCGTCCCCCCTGGGCATCAACGTGGGTCCGCAGCTTCTCGATGAGATCCACGACCTCGCCGATCTCGGGCCCCTTGGTGGCCTCCGGAGCACGGGGCTCTGGCGTGCGCTCGATGGCCTTCTCCGATGGGGCAGGATCGGGCTTGCTTTCGGCCTGAGGCTTCGGATCGCCCAGCCCCAGCGTCGAGTCGTCCAGGTCATCCATGAGCGGACCAGTTCCCAAGTCGGCATCCTGGGGCTTGGGATCATCGTGCTTTGACACCGGGGCCTTGGCCGGCCGATCAGGTGCGAAGACCTCCACTGGCTTGCCGGTGGAGCCGGGCATCGTGGGCTTTTCGGCCACGGCAGTGGCGGAGGCCGCATTGGAAGCCGGTCGAAGGGCGGCGGCGGTCTCGGGCGCCTTGGGCTTTCCCGCAGGCTTCATCGAGGCGGCGGCCTTGGGCCGGGCCACGGGCCTGGGCGCCTTGGGCTTCTTCTTCGGCAGTGGCTCGCCAGCGTGCTGGGGGTGGGTCAGAACGCGCATGAATCGTTGGAACAAGGTCAACTCGTCGCTCCCTCGGTGGACCTGCGATTACCCTGGCGTGACTCCCACGCCAGACCCTGTTTGTAGCATCGACCGGCGGCCGGCGACGCCGCCAGAGTTCTACATCGGGTCGCAAGCGGCATGGCGTGGTGGCTACTGCTCACGCACGGCCACGGAAACCGTGGTGGAACTGATCCGGCTTTCATCCTCGAACTGGATCTCGACGCGGCCCTGACGCATGCCCAACCCTTCGCCGACGCCCTGTCCGGTTGCACGCAGCGTGAAGCGAACAGGGGTGACCTGGCCGGCCGGGATCAACGTATCGAACCGGTAGATCCTGTAGTCGGTTGCCCGCTCGCTGGTCGTTGCCGGCGGCTCGATCTGATCGACGGTGAACCCCCCAAGGAACCCCATCTCGACGGTGATAGCCGAGAGCACGCGGTCTTCGGGCCCATCGTTGCGCACGCGGACGGTCATCTCGATGGCATCCCCCACCGCCACGCTCTGGGGCGTCTCGGCGCTGACGTGGATGCCCACGGGCGCCCACAGCAGGTAGGGGCCAAGGAACCAGACGGCCACGCCCCACGCTGCAGCCGACGCCAGGGCGACCATGGCGCCGACCACGAGGATGACCTGGATCGCTCGCTTCATGCCTTACGCGATGGTGACGTTGCTGTCGAGGTATACGTCCTGGATCGCGTGCAACAGATCGACGCCATCGTTCATGGGACGCTGGAAGGCCTTGCGGCCCGAGATCAGGCCCATGCCGCCGGCACGCTTGTTGATGACGGCGGTTCGCACGGCGTCCTGGAGATCGCTCTCGCCCTTGCTCTCGCCGCCGGAGTTGATCAGCGGCACGCGGCCCATGTAGCAGTTGGCAAGCTGGTAGCGAACCAGCTCGATGGGGTGGCCGCCCTGGCCCTTGTCGTCGCCGCCGGCGAGCTTGGTGTAGATCTCCTTCTTGAACTTGCCGTAGCTGGAGTCGCCGGTGTTGAGCGCGACGTAGCCGCCGTTCTTCGTTGCAAGCTTCTGCTTGACGATGTCGGCCTGGATCGTCGCGCCCAGGTGGTTGGCCTGGCCGGTCAGGTCGGCGGCGTCGTGGTAGTCGGTCTTCTTGCCGTCGGGGCCCGTCGCCTTGAACGCGTCGTTGCGCGTGTAGCACCAGAGCACGGTGACCATGCCCAGCGCGTGGGCGTGGGCGAACATCTCGCTGACGTACTGGATCTGCTCGCGCGAGTTGTCGCTGCCGAAGTAGATCGTGGCTCCCACGGCGATGGCGCCCATCTCGTAGCACTGCTGGATGGTGCCGTAGAGCGTCTGGCTGTGGACGTTCGGGTAGGTCAGCAGTTCGTTGTGGTTGAACTTCACCAGGAAGGGAATCTTGTGCGCATACTTGCGCGCGACCGAGCCAAGGACGCCGAAGGTGCTGGCCACCGCGTTGCAGCCGCCCTCGATGGCCAACTTCACGATGTTCTCCGGGTCGAAGTACTCGGGGTTGGGCGCGAAGCTGGCGCCGGCCGAGTGCTCCACGCCCTGGTCGACGGGCAGGATGCTCACGTAGCCCGTGCCGCCCAGGCGCCCGTGGTTGAGCATGGTCTGGTAGTTTCGCAGTACCGGCACGGGCCGGTCGCTCTGGGCGACCACGCGGTCGATGAAGTCCGGGCCGGGCAGGTAGAGGCTGCTCTTGTCGAAGCCGGTGGCCGAGTAGCCCAGCAGGCTGTCGGCATCGGAGCCGAGGATGGAGGCGATGTCCCGGCTGGAAGAGGGCTTCTTCGACTGATGGGCGGTCATGGTGGTCACGGTGCGGAGCTCCACGGAAGCGGTTTCGGTGTGCAATGGCCATGGTAGGGCCCGCCCGCGCGGAAGGCACTAGGATTCGGGTACTGGACGGGCCGGACGTGGCCCAAATGATTGCCGGCGGCGCGGGGGCTCTCGGGGGGGTCGCCGACCGCGGGCGGAGGATGACATCATGGAACTGTTCCTTTCGCTGTGGCTGCCGATCCTGGTGTGCGCGGTCGTGCTGTTCTTTGCCAGCTTCGTGGCGTGGGCGCTCTCGCCCCACCACAAGCCCGACGTCAAGTTCCTGCCCAACGAAGACTCCCTGTTCGCGATCATCAAGGAGCAGAACCTGACGCCGGGCCAGTACATGTTCCCCAAGTGCGAGCACGCGGATATGAAGAACCCCGACGCGGTCGCCCGCTATAAGGCCGGCCCCTGGGGATTGCTGCGCGTCTGGCCAGGCGAGGTCAGCATGCCCAAGAACCTCGCCGCCACGTTCACGATGTTCCTGATCGTGTCGGCGGTGATCGGCTACCTGGCCAGCGTGGCGTTCGGGCGCGGCGCGGCGTTCGCCGACGTCTTCACGTTCACCGCCATCGCGGGCGTGCTGGCGCACACGGCCGGTGGCATCCTGGGCGAGATCTGGTTCACCAAGCCGCTGCGCGCCAAGGTGATGGACTTCATTGATGGCGTGATGTACGGCCTATTGACCGGACTCATCTTCGCCCTGCTCTGGCCGGGCTTGCCCGCCTGACGACGGACTGTTCGTCTCGCGGAGCGCGTCGAGCGCAACACCGATGGCCCGGTCGCATGCCAGCGGGGCACTGGCCCCCGCCGCGTTCGTGGTCGCCAGCATGACCCAGTCCTTCTCGGGTGCAATCCACGCAGTGGCGAACCACAGCGTGTTGCTGCCGTTGTGACTCAGGGTGCGACCACCCCCCTCGCCGTCGCCCGCCCAGCCACGTTGAGAGACGACCCAGCCACAGGCGAAGGTCTCGACGGGCCTGTGCAACTCGGCGTAGTCCTCGCGGCGCAGCCCCAGGGCGTCACGCTCGCCGTCGGCCAGGTCATCGCCCCGCGCATGGGCCATGCAGAACCGCCCCCACGCATCGAGCGACATGTGCATCGTGCCCGCGGGGCCGAACGCCGGCGGGTTGTCCGAAGGCAACTGCCCGCGTTGGCGAACGGGCAACTGGGCAACCCAGGACTCGTCCGGTCGCCGTCGGTGGCCCATGGGCTGCTCGGGCTGGCTCGCATCCTCACCGGCGGGCGGCGGACCAAACCCGAAGTCGTGTGCTCGGACGCCCAGCGGCGCGAGCACGCGCTCGAAGACCAGGTCCTCGTACGCTCTGCCACCCAGGCGCTCGGCGATCACGCCCGCCACCATGTACCCGAAGTTCGAGTACCGCGATGGCTCCCCCGGCCCGGGCGCATCGCGCGCTTCGGCCAGCGCTTCGAGGATCGCGGCCTCTCGTCCGGTGCGTGCCTCTTCTTCGAACAGTCGGAGCATCAGGACGCCCGTTGGGTTCGGCGGCAGCCCCGCCCGATGGCGCAGGAGATCGGCGATCGTCGCGCTGGCGGCCGTCTCGCTCATCTCGTCGGCAAGTTCGGGCAGCGCCTCGACGAGCGTGTCGGTCCACGCAAGCTTGCCCTCGGCGACGTAGGTGGCAAGCAGCGTCGCGGTCACGGCCTTGGCGCACGAGCCGATGTGCCAGAGGTCGCCGACGGTGGCGGGCACGCCCGAGGGCCCGTCCGGGCCGATGGCCCGGTCCCCCACCGCCCAGGGGCCGGCGGTGATCGCATGGTCGCCGTCCCATCGCACGCCGTGGGCGGCCAAAGCGGGCACGCCCAGCTGGGACCGGATGGCCTCGATCCCCTCGAGCGGCGTGGACTCCTGCCCCAGCGCCGGGGCGGTCATGAACAGCAGGGCGCTCAGGGCCACGATGGCGGTCAGGATGGGGCGACGTGCGGTCATCCCCAAGGCTATCCGGCCCGGCGGGCGCGACTCGGGGCCCACCGGGAACCAAGCGAGGTCCATCGGGTGCCGCAAGAGATCCATGGGGAGCCATTCCCCGTGGATCGAGAGCAGCAAGAGTTCCATCGGGAGCGACGCCCCATGGATCGGGAACCACAAAAGTTCCATCGGGAGCGGCTCTTCCTCCATCGGGAACGACAATGGATCCATCGGGAATTGCTCCCGGTCCATGGGGAATCGCAACTTCTTGAAGGTCAACCTTGACAATATCAAGAAAACTTGCATATTGTTGAATGTGACTTCAATCAATCACAAATCCGGCGTCCAGATCAGTGAAAAGCCGGGTTTACCCGCCTCGCCCAGGGAACTGGCCGCCTCGCCCCTGGGCCAACTGCCCGCCGACGACCTTGCCCTCATCGTCCAGTTCGTCCTGCGTTCGGGCTCGCTGAAGGACCTGGCCAAGGACGTGGGCGTGAGCTACCCGACCATCCGCGCGCGGCTGGATGGCGTCATCGGGCGGCTGCGGGCGGCGGTCGAGGATCGGCCGAGGGATCCGCTGGCCGAGGCTCTGGCCGAACTGGTGCAACGAGGGGAACTGACCGCTTCCGGGGCCCGGCGCGTGCTGGCGGCCGCGGAAGAGCGTGGCACTTCACACGACACATCGAAAGGGGGCTCGTGATGGATCCGTGGTTTTCTGAGCAGGCGGCGGGGATGATCGGGGCGGCCATCGGCGTGGGCCTGGGAGCCGGATTCGGCGGCCTGGGCGGCGGCATCGGCGGGCCCCTGGCGGCGGCGGGCAAGGCGCGCGGGCTCGTGCTGGGCATCTTCGGGCTCGGTCTGGTGCTGGGCGTCGGGCTGATGCTGACCGGGCTGGCAGCGCTGATCCTGGGCCAGCCGTGGTACGTGTGGTTCGTGTTCCTGCTGCCCGGCCTGGTGGCGTCGGTCATCTTCGGGGGCCTGCTGCCCATCATCCGCGCGCAGTACGAGCGAGCCGAGCAGCGAAAGATGGACGCGGCGGCGATCCGAAGCGCGTAAACGCTCGGGTTTTGGCTCGGGTCTTCGCTCAAGTTTGCCTGGTCGCGCGAATATCATCGCCCGCATGACCACATCAGCCAACGACACGTACACGAGCCCGCTCGCCTCCCGCAACGCGTCCCCGGAAATGCTCCGCATCTGGAGCCCGCGGCACAAGTTCAACACCTGGCGGCGGATCTGGCTGGCGGTGGCCGAGGCCCAGCACGAGGTGACCAAGGGGTGGGACACGCCGCTTGTCTCGCAGGAGCAACTGGGCGAGCTGCGGGCGGTCGTCGAGCGCGGCATCACCGACGAGGAGATCGCCCGTGCGGGGGAGCTCGAACGCGACCTGCGCCACGACGTGATGGCGCACGTGCATTGCCTGGGCGAGCAGTGCCCGAAGGCGAAGGGGATCATCCATCTGGGGTGTACGAGCCAGGATGTGGTGTGTAATGCGGATTTGCTGCAGATCCATGAAGCATCGAAACTAGTTGCGACAAAAGTCGCGAGAACGATTGTGTCTTTGGGCCGCACCGCTCGTGAGCACATCGGCCTAGCAACTTTGGGCTTCACCCACTATCAGTCAGCGCAGCCATTGACCGTCGGCCGACGACTCGCACAATGGGCGAGCGACTTGCACCTTGCCGACGACTGCTTCATTGGGCGGCTCCACTGGTTCGGACTCCGGGGCCTGCGCGGGGCAACCGGGACTCAAGCGTCGTTTCTGAAGCTGCTGGACGATGACCATGAGTTGGTATCCCGCCTTGAAGGCTATTTCCTCGCATCGATCGATCTATGCGACTTTGCAAGCGATTATGCCAATGATTCAGACCCAAGACGCACGATTCGAGAGGCGTATGTCGGGCTCCAACGCGTGAACGCACTCCAGCTCACCACACAAACGTACCCGCGTGTGCTCGACTGTGCCCTACTTGGCGACCTCGCCTCGGTCGCCGCCGTCCTCCACAAGATCGCCACCGACATCCGCCTGCTCAGCAACCGCAAGGAGATCGACGAGCCCTTCGGCGAGAAGCAAATCGGCTCATCGGCCATGCCCTACAAGCGCAACCCGATGAAGTGCGAGCGGATCTGCGGGCTGACGCGTTTCGTGATGAACCTGGTGGGCAACGCGTATGACACCGCCGCCACGCAGTGGCTGGAGCGCACGCTCGATGATTCCAGCAACCGCCGGCTGAGCCTGCCCGAGGCGTTCTTAGCATTGGATGGCGCCCTCGACCTGATGCACCAGGTGGCGTCGGGATTGGTGGTGCACGAGGCGATGGTGCGGAAGAACCTGATGGCCGAGTTGCCCTTCCTGGCCACCGAGAACATTCTTATGGAGGCGGTGAAGGCCGGCGGCGACCGGCAAGCCCTGCACGAGAAGATCCGCGTGCACGCCCAGGCCGCGGGCATGAAGGTGAAGCAGGAGGGGCTGGAGAACGACCTCATCGAGCGGCTGCGCGGGGACGAGGCGTTCGCGGCCGTGCATCACCTGCTGACCGAGGACCAGCTGCTGGACCCGATGAAGTATGTCGGGCGCTCGGTCGAGCAGACCGAGCGGTTCTTGAAGGAGGTCGTCGAGCCGCTCAGGGCGCGGTATGGGGATGAGCTGGCGACGCTTGGGGGGAGTGATCGCGGGGTGTGAGCTCGGCCATCGCTCCGGCGGGCGCGCGGTCGCTCTTGATGAAGGGAATCAGCGGCACGTCGGGCTTGCAGGCCGAGAGGGCCCCGAGCGCGGCCAGCGCGGCGAGGGTGGCAAGGGCACGGCGAGTCGTTCTGCGGCGCATGGTGGTCTCCTTGGGCGCTTCATCTCGGCGATTCGGACGCCGGCCCGCCAGAACTCGCCGCCCGCATCACGCGATTGATCGCCCGCTGCGTGCGCACGGCCCGGTAGAAGCCCAGGCACGCCGTCGCGCCGCCGGCCAGCAGGAACACCGCCCCGAGCGTGTTGGTCAGGCCGCCGTCGAAGAACTTCAGCAGCGAGCCCCCCACCACCAGCATGCCCAGGGCCGTGCGCACGTAGGCCAGGAGCGTGCGCTCGTTGGCCAGGCGGGTGCGGTCGGCGGCCAGGCGGTCGGTGATGGAGGGCTGCCCCTCGCCTCGGTCCATGGAGGACTGTAGCGGCCCGCTAGCTCGCGTCGGGGTGGCAGTAGCACGAGGCGACGGGCGCCACGTCGGCGCGGGCCCAGACCTTCGCGCGGCGGGCGTCCACCGCGGCCGTGTCCTCGCCGGCGGCGTCCATCGCCTTGCTCAAGCCAAGCAACGCCCACCCGTTCTCGGGGTACTTCTCGAGGTCCTCGAGGTAGACGGCCTTGGCCTCTTCGTGCCGCCCCTCGGCCAGGAGCAGTGCGCCCAGGGCGTGGCGGACGGGCTGCATCCAGTCCGGCGGCTCATCGTAACTCAGTTGGTCTTCGAGTTCGACGCCGCGACGCAGGTAGGTAAACGCTTCCTCGGCGTTGCCGGCCTTGAAGGCGATCTCGCCCTTGAGCATGTGCCGCGCCACGGCGAGCACGTCGGCGGCCGGGCTGTTGCCCACCACCCAGTCCTCGGGCACCGTGGCGGCGACTTCCTCGAACGCGGCGAGCTCATCGCGCGCTTCGCTGACCCGCTGCGTGTTTGCGAGCGCGATGCCGCGGGCGTAGTGCCACAGGGCCAGGCTCAGGCGGCGATAGTCCTCGGGCCGCTCCTCCTGCAGGATGTCCTCCCACTTGCCGAAGCGGATCATCGCGTGGTAGGTCACGGGCATGAAGCCGTCGGCGATGAACGTCCATTCGCGCAGGAAGCTCTGCGGGATGTCGCGCTCCAGCTCGCGGGCGGCGGCCATGGCCGTCTCGTACCGCCCCTCCATCATCGCGCTCCACGAGAGGAAGTGGATGTTGTGGATGAAGTACAGGGCGTAGAACTCGGGCGCCGGCGCCTTCTCGAAGTACGCGCGGTCGGCCTTGATCGCCGCGACGTTGGCGTCGCTGGCCTCGGCCCACCGGCCAACTCTCGCATAGATGTGCGCGGGCATGTGCACCAGGTGCCCGCTGCCGGGCACGAGCGTGCGCAGGCGGTCGGCGGACGCCACGCCGCGCTGCGGCTCGTTCGACGCCTCGACCGTGTGGATGTAGAAGTGGTTCGCGCCCGGATGGTTCTCGTTGATCTCGAGCACGCGCTCGAGCGTCGCAACCACATCGAGCGTGCGGCCCTTCGGCGTGCCGTCCTTCTCCCACAGGTCCCAGGGCTGCAGGTTCATCAGGCTCTCGGCGAAGAGCGCGCCCACGTCGGCGTCGTTCGGGTATTGGTTCCAGACCTTCTCCATCGCGGCGGCGTAGGCCTCGTCCAGGGGCGTGCGATCCTCGGGCACGGGCATCGCGTAGCGCGCCGCGACCGCGCGGATCAGTGCGGCCTCCACGGGCGAGGCGTTTGCGATCTTCTCCATCGCGCGCTGCGCGGCGGCGTAGGCCTTCTCGCTCTGCTGCTCGCCCATCTGCGGGTTGTTGATGTGCAGGCCGAGCGCGTAGGCTTCGCCCCAGTGGGCCATGGCAAGATCGGGATCGATCTCGGCGGCGCGCTGGAAGCTGCGGATCGCCTCGTCGTGGTTGAAGCCGTACAGCAGCTGCAGGCCCTGGTCGAACCATTGCTGGGCCTCGGCCGAGTCGGTGCTGACGGTCCTGTGGTAGCCGCCGAAGCCGGCGTAGAGGGCCGGCGTGGTGGTGGGCGCGGTGATCGCCGCGGGCGTGCGCGCGGCGGCGCTCTCGCGCTGGCAGGCGGGGATGGCCAGCGCGGCCGAAAGGGCCAGGCCGGCGGCGATCATGATCGCGGCGGGGTTCGTGTAAATCTGGCGTCGTGGCATGGGGAGGCCTCCTCGTGTCTCGCGGCTCGGCCCCGCCGGCGGCCGCGGGCTCGCGCCGGTGGTCGCGCGGGGCACAAAGAGATCTTGGCCCGCGCCCGGGGTGGGGCAACTTGACTCCATGTGCACCCCCGCGGGCCGCGCCGCGTCGCGAACGCGACAGACCGCCGCGGAGTGGGACCGGGAAGCGGCCGGGCCGGGCACGCGGGCGTCGTGGATCGGGAGCCGGGCGTCGCCGATCCGGGCCTGGGCGTCGTGGATCGGCGGCTGAGCGTCGTGGATCAGGACCCGGGCGTCGTGGATCGGGACTTGGGCGTCGTGGATCGGGCCGTGATCCACGATGATCCGGGCCCGAGCGTCGTGGATCGCGCCGTGATTCACGATGATCGGCGGGCAACCATCGAGAGTCAGCGGCCGACTCTCGATGGTCGGCCGCCGAATCGCGACGATCTCGGCGCGATCGGGCACGCAGAAACCCCCAGAAATGGCGAAAAACCCCCGATCGGGTCCGATCGGGGGCGGTGCATGGGGCTCTTGGCGCCCAATGGGGCGGAACTGTTCGGGAAACCCCGCGATCCCGAGGCCAGCAGGGCCGCGGATCGCCGGGCTCGGGCCCTAGCGCCGGCGGCGCAGGGCGGTCAGCCCGGCCAGGCCGAGCACCGCGGCGCTCGCCGGGGCGGGGATGACCTGGCCGCGGATCTCGCCCGAGGGGTTCAGAGCGGTGTGGATGTTGACGTACCAGAGGCCCGCCTGGACGTCGCGGGCCTGGTCGGCGGTGAGCATGGTCGAGCCCATGAGCCGCCCGCTGGCCGGCTGGGGCAGGGGCACGCCGCTGGGCCCGCCGGCGAAGAAGACCTCGACCCCGGCGGTCTCGCCGAAGTCGGCGGGCCCATGGAAGTGGGCCCCCGGGTCGACGATGTCGCCGGTCAGGCCCTGGTAGGCGACGTCCCAGGTCAGCTCGTTGGTGGCCAGGTCGAGGGTCACCAGGCCGGTGCCCGAGGGGGTGGCCGCGCCGACGTCGGCCCGGGGCACGGTCTGCTCGACGTTGATGACGAAGTCGTACTCGAGCAGCTGGGCGCTGGCCAGCGTGGACGACAGGCCGATCCCGGCCGCGATGGTGATGGCGTGGATGGGATGCATGGGTTCCTCCTTCGATGCGTGGTGTCCCGCCCCGACGGATCGGGGCGGCGCTCTCATTGCGAAGCTACAAGCGCCGGCGCTGCCGGCAAGGAAAGGGCGCGATCAGCGTCGGCGGCGTGTCGCGACAACGCCAGCAAGGCCGAGCATGGCCAGCGTGCCGGGCGCGGGGACGATGGCGATGGAGCCCACGAGCGCGCCGCCGCCGATCTCGTCGATCTGCGTGGCCGCGCCGGTGTCCAGGTCGATCGACCAGAACGTCGAGCGGCCCAGGGCGATGTCCTGCACGGCGGCGTAGGCCGTGTTGGTGGCGCCGTCGATGTCGAAGCCGACCACGTCGGTCAGGTCGACGCCCAGCGAGCCCACGGTGTCGAGCGTGCCGGCGCTGTTGTCCTGCCGCACGAGGACGTCCAGGCCCGTGTCGATGCCGTAGAGCTGCGTGGTGGTCGCGCCCGGGACCGAGTTGGTGTACGCCGAACCGACGACGTTGGGGTCGGCGCCCTCGTTGATATCTCCGGCGCGATAGAAGAGGTCGGTCACCATCGTGCTGCCGCCGGTGATGGGATTCAGGACAAGGTTCTGGTCGGCGTCGCTGACCACGCGGATGCGGTCGATCGTTGGGTTGAAGTCGAAGCCGAAGCTCGAGCCATCGAGGCGATCGCTGAAGCCCGAGCCGATGCGCGTGGCCTGCCCGGTGCCCGGGTTGACGGTGTACAGGTTGTTCTGGCTGCCCAGGGCGAACAGCTCGCCGGTGGCCGGGCGGAAGTCGATGCCGATGGCCCGCTCGCCGCCGGCCAGGCCGCTGAGGAACGCGCCGCCCTGGATCGTGCCGGGGCTGGCGGCGTCGAACGTCACGAGCGACTGGGTGTCGGTCAGGCCGTAGACGAGCTGGGCGTGGGCGGGGGCGGCCAGGCCGGCGGCGGCGAGGGCAATGGTCAGGGCGTGCGAGCAGCGCATGGGGGTCTTCCTCCTGTGGTGGGTTCTCTTTCGTCTTCGGATGCCCGGTTCGCGCACGCGGCGGTTTGCGATGCACCGGCGCCGCGCTTTTCTGCGGCCCGGGGTTACACTCTGGACCATGACGGGCGCGGCGCCCCAACTCGAGGCGGCGAGGGTCGATCGGCAGTCGCTGCTGGAGCGCATCGCCCGCGGCGACGCGTCGGCGGTCCGCCCGCTCATCGACGCCTACGGCGGCTTCGTGTGGAGCATCGTGCGGGCGCGCTTCCCCGGACCCGCGCAGCAGCACGACGCCGAGGAAGTCGTCCAGGACGTGTTCGCCTCCATCTGGAAGCACGCGGATCGATTCGACCCGGGCAAGGGCAGCGAGAAGACGTTCATCGCGGTGATCGCCCGTCGGCGGGTCATCGATCGGCTGCGGCGGGTCGGACCCGCGCGAGAGACCGCGGTGGACGCCGATCGCCTCGACGGCCAGATCGACGATCGCCCGCTTCCGGGGACGTCGAGCGATGCCGATGACGTCCGGAAAGCCGCCGCCGCCCTGGAGAATCTGCCGCAACCACAGCGAATCGTGCTCCGATTGTTCATCGTTTCGGGCCACACCCACGAACAGATCGCAGACGCCACCGGCATTCCGCTGGGGACGGTCAAGAGCCACATCCGCCGGGGATTGGCCAGGATCCGTGAGGACGTACGGGCCGAGGGGCAGCAACCAGCGAGCAAGCGGCAGGACATGGGAGGGGCCGCAACATGAGCGTGCATCGCCCACACGACACCGCCGGCTTCGAGCCCGTGACTGCCGATGAACAAGCCGAAGCGCTGGCCCTGGCCGCCATGGCCGAGGAAGAGCGCTTGCCCGCGGCCTTGGCATCGGCGATCGAGCAGCAGGGACAGGCCGCGATGCGTGAAGACGAAGGTCCGAAGATCGATGATGTTCGATCGCACGATTCAAAGCCCATGCGCGTTCCCTGGGCGCTGCTTGGCATCGCCGCGGCACTCATGGTGGGCGCGGGCATCGGGCTGGCCGTTCTCACCGTGACGATGCAGGGCAAGAACGATCGCATCGCCGAACTGGAGACGCAGCTCTCGCGGGCTCGGGCCCAGGTCGAACAGAACCAGGCGTTCCTGGCCGAGCTGCGCACGCAATTGGACTCGCGTCAGGGCGAACTCGACGAGGCCCAGACCGCCCTGGCCGCCGCGGAAGAACGGCGGCTCCAGTTGGCCGAACGGCTGGCAACGGCCACGAGCGACCTGGAACAGGCCGAGCTTCGCATCGCGCGCTACGAGGAACCGGTCGACCCGGCAACCCTGGCGGCGAATCGCCAGAAGCTGCTCGAACTTCCCGGCTCGGTAAGGCTCGCCTGGACGCCGTTCGACCTTCCCGACTCGCCGGCCGAGCAACAGGACGTGCGCGGCGACGTCGTCTGGAACGATGAGTTGGAGCAGGGCTACCTGCGATTCGTCAATCTTGACGTCAATGACCCGACCAAGGAGCAATACCAGGTGTGGGTCATCGACGATCGCGGCATGGAGCAGAAGGTCAGCGGCGGCGTGTTCAACGCAACGGCCGATGGCGAGGTGATCGTGCCGATCGATCCGGCGCTGGATCTGGGACGCGTGGCGTTGTTCGCCGTGACGGTCGAAGAGCCGGGCGGCATCATGGTGCCCGATCTTCGTCGGCGTGTCGTGGTGGCCCCGCGCGATGATGGGTAAGGTCCCGCAAGGATCGAGCGCGGTGGCCTGACTTGCCCGAGGCCCGTAACGTGAGCACATGAAACACGTTCTCCTGCTCGTGACAGTGTTGTTTGCAATGCTGGCGCCCCCAGTCTTTGGTCAAGATGCAGCCGCGGAAACGCCCCAAACGCTCCGCGTTTCCACGACGATCACGCCCCCGTTCGTCATCCAGGACGGTGACGCAGGCCTGACCGGCATCGACGTGGAATTGTGGAATCGCGTGGCCGACCGACTGGGCGTGCAGACCGAGTGGAACGTCACGACGCTGAAGGACGCGTTGGACTCGGTACGCAGCGGCGACTCGGACGTGGGAATCGCGGCGCTGACCATCTCGCGTGAGCGCGAAGCCGAGATGGACTTTACGCACGCCTACTTCAATTCGGGCCTGGGCATCGCCGTAGACAGCTCGAACTCGGGCGGTGCGGGGCTTTTCTCGATCGCCCGGGGCCTGGTCAGCCTTGCGTTCCTCCAGGCGGTGGGCGCGTTGGCGCTCGTGCTCCTGATCAGCGGCTTGCTCATGTGGTTGTTCGAACGCAAGGCCAACAGCGAACAGTTCCCCGGCGGCGTCCGAGGGCTGGGAGACGGCTTCTGGTGGAGCGCCGTGACCATGACCACCGTGGGATATGGAGACAAGGCGCCCGTGACCTTTGCCGGCCGGGTGATTGCGTTGATCTGGATGTTCACGAGCATCATCATCATCGCGGCCTTCACCGGAGGAATCGCGAGCGCCATCACCGTGGGCGCGCTGGATGGCAAGGTTCGCGGCCCCGAAGACCTGCCCAACGTGCGCGTTGCCGCGCCACAGGGCACGACCGCGGCGGAGTACCTTCGTGACAACGGTGTGCGACCGCGGGAGGTCGAGTCGGTCGAGGACGCGTTGCGGATGCTGGCCGATGGTGAGGTTGATGCCGTGGTTCACGACGCACCGGTCCTGCGCTCGCTGGCTCGGAAGCGATCAGAGGTTCGCGTGCTCGAGGCAACCTTCGCACCGCAGAGTTACGGCATGGCCCTGCCCGAGGGCAGCGACCAACGCGAGGCGATCAACCGAGCTATTCTGGCCGAAACCAGCAGCGCCGGCTGGCAGGATCTCCTGGAACGCTACCTGGGCTCGTCCGGCCCCTGATGGATTGAGTTACGAAGCGAGTCCAGGAGGCTGGACGCGCCAATGCGGAAGTACTGGCTGTTCGGCGCGTGCCATTCCCGATGATCACACATCGCTCGTGCCGCTTGAGACCAGTACGCGATCGCGTCGTGGGCCGTGCGCACTCCGCCCGCGACCTTGAGGCCGACCCGTGGGCCACCAGTCCGCCAGCACTCGGCCAGCACGTCGAGCATGATCCCCGTTGCATCGAGCGTGGCGGCTGGCTGGGTCTTGCCCGTGCTCGTCTTGATGAAGTCGCCGTCTCGCAGCAGGGGCGCGATGAGTTCGCTGGCGGCGCGAATGTTGCCATCGCCGCCGAGTTCACCGGTCTCGAGGATGACCTTCAGCCGGGCTTCGCCGACGGCATCGCGGATCTCGGACACCTCTTCGACGACGCGCTCAACGCGACCTGCCAGGAATTCGCCCCGGCTGATCACCATGTCGATTTCCGCGGCCCCCTGCTCGCATGCCCATGCTGCCTCGGCGACGCGGAGGTGCAGCGGGCTCATGCCGCTGGGAAAGGCGCCCGCAACGGACGCGAGTTTCACGGCCGAGCCTTCCAGCGCCTCGGCTGCAGAGGGCGCCATGGTCGGATACACGCATATGGCCGCAACCGTGGCCGACCCGTCGCCGAGAGGATCGAGTCCGGTAGCACACAGCTTCCGGACGCGTTGGGCGGTATCGGTGGCCTCGAGGGTGGTCAGGTCGAGCACCCCCACCAGATGGCGGAGCAACTCAGGTTTGAGCGATGGCTGCGATGGCGTTGGTGTACTCACGCTCCATCATCGCACGGCACGGCGGATTCTTCCACAGGTTCTGATGGGTTCCGCCGGGAATTTCAACGAATCGTCCCTGCGGGCATGCCTCTGCGATCTTCCGACCGTCCTCGATCGGGCAGGTTGGGTCGGCATCGCCATGTAAGACCAGCAGGGGGCAGGTAAGCCGTGCCGCGAAGGCGGCGCGGTCGAACGGCTGCCGGTTCGGACCGGTCAGGCCCGGGCCAGTCCAGCGGCCCGTCGAGGCCAAGCCGATGTAGGCCAAGGCAGGCTTGAGATTGAACCAGATCGGGGAGCGCTGGAATCGCATGACATTGCGGGCCGGCGTCACCGGAAGACGATACGGCGCTTCGACGATCACCCGTGCGATGCCGTTGGCGCCGGCCGCGGCTGCGATCGTGACGGCCGACCCCATCGAAGACCCGCACAACACCAGCGGCCGATTATCGCGAACGCGATCGATCAGGGCGCGCAGGTCGGCGGTCTCGAGGATGCCCAACGTGCATCGACCCCCGCTCTCGCCATGACCGGGCATGTCCCAGAAGATCACGCGCGAGCAGAGACTGGCCAGGAGGGAAAGGCGCCGTATCGAATGCACTTTGCCACTGCCCCAGCCATGGGTCATGATGGCCACTGGCCCATCCTCTACCTCGCCGGCGACGTCCCAGACCGCCAACTCCCTACCTTGGCTCTGCAGGGTCCAGGTCTCGAAGCCTCTCGGTTCGTCGAGTTCGCTCGGATCCCCGGGCCTGCCGCGTGCGACGGCGCTGGCGTAGGTCTGCCTGGACGGATGGGTGAGCGTGCGGGCCGTCAGGACGACGAGCGCGAGCCAGTAGATCGCCGCGCCGATGAAGAGCAGCAGCAGGAGTCCGAGCACGCCCTCCACCGTTCAGAGCCCGGTGAAGACGTTTCGGATGTCGTTGAACGTGACCAGGAGGAACGCCGCGCCAATAAGCAGCAAGCCCGCGACGGTTGCCACGCTCTGCACGGCTTCGGGCACGGGCTTGCCCCGCACCCACTCGAACAGGATGAACAGGAACTGGCCGCCGTCGACGATCGGCAACGGCAGGAAGTTCACGACCGCCAGGTTCACGCTGATGAGCGCCATAAAGAAAAGTAGCCAGATGATCCCACGGTCCGCCACACGCGTGCCGAGGTGGGCGATGCCCACGGGCCCCTTCAAGTGCTCGACCTTCACGCTGCCCTGCACCAGGCGAGCAAAGGTCAGGTAGGTCATCATCATCACGCGATGCGTCTCGGCCAGGCCCACGCCGATCGCGTCGATGGGTCCATCGGCCCGAAGCGTGAACTCGGCGGGCTGAAAAATGCTCAGCAGCCCCGCTGGCGGACCAAATCCCAATTCATGGAGTTCTGCCACCTGCTCGGCGGTCAACGAGAGCGTGCGTTGCACAGGCTCTGCGCCCTCGGCGTCTTCGGGGAGGTACAGGCTCACCGGTATCTCTGCAAGAGATCCGCGATCGAATGCTTCCGCCGTTGCGTCGATCAACGCCGAACGAATCTCCGCAAAGTCCGAAACCGCTCGGCCATCCACCGAGGCAATTCGCAGGCCCGGACGATCGATGGCGATCGGGCGCGACTCGAAGCCCGCTGGCGGGAGCGACACCCTGGCAGCATCGAGATCCTGATCTGGATAAAAGCCGATGGTGCCGTCGCGCTGCACGCTTGCGTTTAGCGACGCCTGCTTGCCTTCGCGGACCACGACGATGGGGATGTCTCGTCCGGCGTGGCGTTTGATTTCCGCGATGCCAGCGGTGATGCTCGGGTACTCCAGCGAGCCGAGACGTGCGAACAGATCGCCGGTCCGCAGCCCCTGCTCGTAGCCCCGGGCGACCGTGTCGAGTTCGCCCACGGTCATCACGGGCGTCAGCCCGATGAGATGGGTCTGGGGGGAACTGGCGCCCGACGGCATCGACACCAGCGTTTCCTGGAACTCGGGCCGTGGCTCGACCCGGACGCGGCTGGTCCGGCCATCCTGCTCGAATTCGAGCACCACGGGTTGGCCCTGCGACTGGGCGAAGACTTCCGACAACAGCCCGGCATCGTTGATCGGCCGGGCCGTGCCACCGGCCGGCTCGACGGACACGAGCGTGCTGCCCGGAGGAACGCCCTCAAGGCCGAGCCGCTGCATGACGCGGTCGTAGCCCGCCCGGTCGCCACCATCTTTGTACACCCGCGTCGACCGGGCGGGCGCGACGCCGATGTCCTGGAGATTTGTGAGTTCACTCTTCCGAGGCTCAACGATGAACTCCAGCGGCTGATCGAAGCCATCGCGCTCCACCACGAGGTCGATCGGCCTGCCGGGAGTCGCCATGGCGGTGGCAAGCATCAGGTCGTTGAAGCTGCGCGCTTCCCGTCCGTTGATCCGGAGGACCGTGTCACCCGGCTTGAGCCCCGGCTCGACGGAGTCTTGCTCGACCGGCTGCGCCGCGGCCGCGGGGCCGTTCGACGCGACCGCCCCGATACGCGGCGGCTCGGTCTTCAAGCCGATCATGAATACGAACATGAAGATGAACGCCGCGAGAACGACGTTGGCAACGACCCCCGCGGAGATGACCACCAGGCGCTTGGCGGGATGGCATCGCTGATAGCTGTCGGGCGCGTGGCTGGTGGCGCCGGGGTTGGCGTCCTCCTGGCCCAGCATCTTGACGTAGCCCCCGAAGGGCAGCCAGTTCAGTCGATACTCGGTCGGGCTGACATCGCTGGGCGGCTCCTGGTGGATCGTCAGCCCGCGATCGGCCAGCATGGCCCGGTATGCCGGCTCGCTGCTGCCCCGGCGAATGCCCAGACCCTTGCGATAGCTGAACATCGCGGGGCCGAATCCGACGGCGAACGCGAAGACGCGGATGCCAGCCCAGCGGGCCGCCACGAAGTGGCCCAATTCGTGGATGACGATGATCAGCCCGAAGCCCACCACCACCAGCAGCAGGTCGAAAACGGTCGAAAACAGGGGGAGGAGTTGGGCCATGTCCGGATCATAGATCGGAGGTCGAGGCGGCTGGCCTGAAACGAAGCCCGGGGGGGCGTATTAACGCCCGCCCGAACGGGTCGCAAGAGTCTGGACGCTCAGTTGCGGTACTTCACGGTGCAGCCGTAGGCCTGCGTGCGGCTGTTGGCGATGGTCTCGCCGGCCAGGTGAGCCTTGAGGGCTTCGTCGACGTAGTTGACCTCACCCATGGTGCGTGCGCTGCGGTCGCTGTCGATGGCCCCGTGGTAGACAACGGTGCCATCCTTGGCGATGACGTACATCTCGGGGGTGCGCTTGGCGCCATAGGCCTTGCCGACCTTGCTCTCGGGATCCATCAGCAAAGGATACTCGATTTTGTACTCTTCGACGGCCTTCTTGTTTCGCTCTTCACCCGACCCCTGAGATCCGGGGTAGTTGGAGTTGATGGCCATCCACACGACGCCCTGGTCGGCGTACTTCTTGGCCAGTTCCTTCATCGTCTTGGCCGTCTGGTGGTGCTTCTTGACGAACGGGCAGTCAGGGTTGAACCACTCGATCACGACGGCCTTGGTGCTTTCCTTAGCCAGCACGTCCTTGAGGCTGTGCTCCTTGCCGTCCAGGTCCTTCAGGGTGAACATGGGAGCCTTCTCGCCCGCGGTCACGCCCTGCTGGGCCGCCTGGCCGTTCATGTTGCCATCCTGGCCGGCCAGGGCCACGGAAAGGCTCGTGGCGGCGGTAACCGCCGCGATCGTGCTCATCATCGCCATGCCGTTGCGTTTCAGCCATCCCATGTCGGGCTCCTTGTTCCTCTGGGCCGGGTGTTCGGCCGGTTTCGATGCAATGGTTTATCAACCGCCTCGCGCAGAGCTTTGCCCCACGCGCTGGCGGACACGAGTCAGAATCCGTGCATTCTCGGGCGACTTCAGGCCATCGGGTCCGAAGTCGATCTGATACCACGAGGCCGGTCCATCGCCGCGACGCACCTCCAGAACGCCCACGAGGCGTCGCTCGTCGGCCGTCGAAAGGTCGCGCTCTGCCGGTGCAAGCCGGAGCATGAGCGTGTCACGCTCGACCTGTCCGTCGTCGAGCGTCGAGACGAGCGAGGCCGAGGCCATGGCGGGGTAGAACGCCATCGCCGAGGCGCCCGCAAATCGAACGCTCACCGCCTCATCGCTCCAATGCAGCGAAAGCTCTTCCGGAGCGGTTTGTTCTGTAATGGGCTCCGGCAGCTTCGCGGCCGCCTTGCCCAAGTCGGAGTTAGTCGACAGGCGGCCCTGCTCTTCGCCCGCATCGCCCTGAGGTGCTACAACGTTCAGTTCCGTGGACACCGGGCCGAAGCCGGGCAGGCAGATGTCATTGCACACCAGCCACTCAACTTCGCCAGAGATTGCCAGGCTCGTGCCGGCTGCCGCGTCGGGTGAAATCGTCACGGGCACCAGGATCGTCGGGCTCCCCTCGTAGACATGGTCCAGGATGTTGCCGGGCGACACGTATCGCTGCGGTGCGGGCCAGAGCATGGGGCCCACGCTCACACCCTCGGGCACCGTCCAGTCCACCATGGGGGCAAAGCCGGTATCGTTGCGTCCGTCCCAATAGATGTGCCAGTGGTCGGCCAACTCGAAGCGAAGGCCAAGCAATACCGTCTGCCCCGGATGCACCTCGGCTGCCTCTGCAATCAGTTCTACCTTGGAGACGTCTTCGGCATCCTGGGCCACGGCGGGCAGGGCAGACGCCGCCAGGGTTGCCAAGATCGCGACGATTGCAGGCGTTGTGTCCAAGCGCACCTCCGGCTGATCCCGCGAGACGGGTGATCGCATAACGTGACCCACCCAGCCAATATTTCCAAGGTTCCGGAACGGAAACACAAGGATACAGGATGCCCCCTACAACTGCGATCGATCCGCGAAACGCCATGCGTCATGCGTCCGCCCTCGGGCTGTGCCTGGCGGTCGCCGCTGGCGGTTGCAACATGGGCATCACCGACGCCGACATCGAAAACGTGTCGCTGACCGAGGTTCGCTTGCTCTGGCTCGAACAGCAGGAGAACCCCGACGAGCCACTGCTCATGCTCGTCGACCCCCGCCGCCGGGATGCGTTCGAGGGGGCAAG
This sequence comes from Phycisphaerales bacterium, assembly GCA_040221175.1. Lineage (NCBI taxonomy): Bacteria > Pseudomonadati > Planctomycetota > Phycisphaerae > Phycisphaerales > Phycisphaerales bacterium. The sequence goes on along the minus strand of JAVJVK010000012.1, from coordinate 15,463 downwards.
GCTGCCCGGCGCCGTCCACGTAACGCTGCCAGACCTGGCGCTCCAGTCTCGCACGGACCCGAACGTGAGCCAGTACGAGCACATCATCGTGTATGCCGAAGGCCCTGGCGCCCTATCCGGGCGGGCCATGACCAAGCGGCTGCTGGTGCTCGGATATGACCAGACGCGTCTGTTCGGCGGGGGCGTGGTGGAGTGGTCCGACGCCGGGTTCCCGATCGCCCAGGGCCAGCCCGTGAACGAGGCCCCCAAGCCCACGCCTCGCGACGTCCGTCGCCCGGTGCCCTGAGCCGATCGAACATTCCGAGACCATAAACACAACGCCCCCCGGAAGCGATTCCCGGGGGCGTGTGCTATTTCAATTGTCGCAGACCGATCCGAACGAGGCGTCAGGTGATGATGCGCTCGAGCGGGTTGGTCAGGCCCAGCGGCGCGCCGGCGTTGGTCCAACCACCGTCGAGCACCAGGTCGTAGTGAGTCAGCGAAGCGATGATGGGCAGGTTCGAGCTCACCTGGATCGAGAAGAAGTTCAGGGCCTGACGATCGATGATCGGGGCGAAGGTGTCCAGACGCAGGTTGTTGAACCCGCCGGCACCCACCTGACGCACGGTGTTCTCGGTGGAGCCATCGTTGAAGAACAGGGTGATCTCGACCGCGATCGACTCGCCCGTGGGGTTGAAGAAGCTGAGCGTTTCGAAGTACGTCAGGCCAGCCTCGGCACTGTTGAGGAATGCGTCACCGAAGAACCACGTGGACGCGGCGGTGTTCTGCGTGGCGATCGCGTTGGCGTCGCCGTTCTGACGCTCGAGCGAGACGCCCGCCAGCGGCAGGCTCGACTCGATGGTCAGGCCGGCGGACACGTCCGCAGCCAGGCTGAGGTCCGCGGCACGGAGCACGACCGTCTGGCCCGCACCGATCTCGCGCGACACGCGGACGTTCGGCAGCGGCGCGGTGATGTAGTCGCTCGTAATGGTGACCGTAGCGATCGAATCGTTGGGGTTGTAGAGGACGAGTTCGCCCGTCACCTCGGCGCCCGAGGTGAAGCTGGGCACCACGTTGAAGGTGGCCCCACCGGTCGGGTCACCCAGCACGCCGAATGCCTCGCCGTTCACCAGGTCATACTGGCTGAGGGCGGCGACGATGCCGATGCTCTCGGTAATGGAGCCATCGGCGGGCTCGCTGGTGAGCGTGGCGCCGAACACGCCAAGCGGGAGCTGACCAAGGTTGCTCAACTCCCAACCGCCTCGGCTGGAGGCCTGGACGGTCTGCTGGATCTGCACTTCGCTGCCGGCAACGACGGTGCTCAGGGTCACCACCACGTCGTGGTCGTTGGGATTGAAGAAGACCAGGAACGACTCGACCTGCCCGGGGCTGCGCTCCAGGCGACCAAAGGCCCAGGTGTCGCTGGTGACGGGCGTGAACGCCTCGCCCACGGCACCCTCGAAGTCGTAGTGCGAGAGCGTTGCGCCGAGCTGGCCATCTGACTCGATCACGATCGAGTAGGGCTCGTCGGTCGCCACGCCGGGGAAGATGAACTGCCCACGGTCGGCGATGGTGACGCCGCCACGGCTGCCCGGCTCGAGCGTCTCGTTCTCGACGAGGGTCATCTCGCCAAGATCGGGGTTTTCGTAGTACAGGCGGATGGTATAGCTGACCGACTGGCTCTGGCTGGGGTTGCTGATCGACACGTACTCGCTGATCGAATCGTTGACGAAGCCCTCGGGGTAGTAGAGGAAGAACGTCTCGGGCTGCGTGTCGATCCGCAGGGTGTACTCGCCCGTGGCCGAGTTCAGGCCGCTGACGAGCAGGTAGTAGGGCGTACCAGCACCGGCGATGTCGAACTCGACCGAGGCGTTGACGCCCTGGAACCCGGTGGTGTCCTTGGCGATCTGCGCGGGCGTGGCGCCCCCGCCGACCTGCTCGAACACGGTGAGGTCGACGTCGAGCAACGCACCGGTGGGCGTGACGACCTGGACAAAGGTCCGGCCGCCAGCCAATGGGTTGATGCGGAACAGGTCGCTGTCGCGCGCCGGGTCGATGCGGCCGGTGATCTCGGCGTTGCCGGTGCGCTCATCGAGTTCGATGACGGTTGCCTGGCTGAACTGGCCGCGGTTGGCGTGGTCATCGCCGGGCGTCGGGATGACGTCGGGCGTCGGACCATCGATCGAAACCGTGTAGGCCCCGGTGGGGAACATGCTCGAATCGTCGAGCTCAACGAGCAGGAAGAATCGCTGGCCGGGCATGCCCGACGCCACGATGTTGGTCTCGATGACGCCCGCCTCGGGCGCGAGATCGCCCGCGCCGCCGTCGACGATCTGCGTGAGCAGGCTGGTGCCCGCGTCGAAGACGCTCAGCACCGGGGTCACCATCTCGTCCGTCGCATCGACCCGCACGACGTGCTGTTGGGGCGTCGTGGATGCATCGACGATGGTGTCGAAGAAGAACAGGTCGGTATCGTTCACCGTGCCGATGATGCCGTCGGCCTGGCCATCGCCCGTCTCGGTCGAAAGACCGATCTCGCGAGCGATCTCGAACTCGCCCTCGTTGGGCGTCTCGTCGGCGGTGGGCGTCGTCGCGTTGAGCGAGTACGACCCGGTGTCGGTGGTCACGCCGCCCGTGCCATCGCTGCCGACCAGCACGTAGTACTGGGCCGAGCGGGTCACGTCGAAGCGGAAGCTCGCGGCCGAGAAGATCGCGTCGGGGCCGATGACCGTTGCATCGGTACCGGTGCCCAGGTTGATGACCGGGTTGAAGTCGGCGTCGAACACCCGGATCGTCGGACGCAGGGTGCTCAACTCGTTGCTGACGGCCGAGAGCAGTGCCTCGCCGCCGCCAGGAGCGGTGAACACGAAGAGGTCGGTGTCGTCGGAAGTCTCGATGACGCCCGCACGCTCGCCCTGGCCGGTCAGCGGCGCAACGTTCAGGGGCGAGGCGAAGGCGAACTCGCCCTCGTCGGGATGGTCGTCGGTGGGCGTCGAGGTAATGGTCAGGTCGTAGGTGCCGCTGCTGCCCTGCTGATCGGCACCCTCGACCACGATGTAGTAGTCGTTGTACGTCCGCATCGTCGCCGACGACGTGCGATCGGCGCCGGTGACCGGGAACGTCACGCGGGAGTTCACGGTACCGGCGTTGATGTTGTCATTGAACGCGATCTGCAGGAAGATCTGGTTGCCCGCAGGATCCTCGCTCACCTCGTACACGCGGACCAGCGGGTCAAAGCCAAAGCTGGTCGACTCGACGTCGATGGTCAGCTCGTCGTAGCCGGGCGTCGTGAAGCGGAAGATATCAGTGTCACCCGGGTTCTCGATGGCACCCGAGATCTCTCCCAGGCCCAGGAAGTCAAGGATCTCGATCTCCGTGGCGTCGATCGGGCGATGCGCGTCGGCGTAGTCGTCGGCTGCCGGTGCGCCGTCGACCTCGACGGTGTACTGACCCTGCAGGCCCACGTTCGCGTCCACGCGGATGATGTACTGATCGCCCTTGTTGGCGAAGAACGTGACTTCGGCCGGCGCGGTCCGCGTAGCCGCTGTCGGGTTCACGCGAACGTTGCCCTCGCTGTCGTAGATCGTCACGCGAGGCTGGAACTCGGTGGGCACATCGGCGCTGACCGTGACGGTCACGTCTCCGGTACCCACGGCATACGCGAAGAACGCGTCGCTGTCCTCGACCCCACCCGAGCGGGTTCGGATCTCGCCGCGGATCTCGCCCTGGCCCATCTCGTCGATGGCCAGCGGCGTGTCGTAGGTGTAGAAGTCAAAGAACAGCGGGCTGAAGTCCTGGTGGTCGTCGGCAAACTCGAGGTTCGGCGAGCTGTTGATCAGCAGTTCGTACGACCCGAGGGCACGACGCCAGTCGACCAGGTCCGGATCGCTCGAGTAGGCGTCGAGCTGGCCGCTTTCGACCACGATGAAGTACACCTCGCCACGCTCGGTGGGCACCACCACGCGTGGGTCGACGTTGTTGAACACGCGGCCCTCGATCTCGCCGTTGCCGCTGTCGCCGTAGAAGAAGTCGGCGTTGTCGCCGGTCAGGTCGAGCGTGCCAATCGGCTGCTCCTGGCGAACGCCGGCAAAGCCCTCATTATCGTTGTTGGTGGCCAGCAGCTGGAGGTCGTTGTTGAACACGCGGATCTTGCCGTCCAGCGGGCTGTCGTAGGTCTTGTTGACGATGCGGCGGTCGAGCGCCGGCGGGAAGACATTCAGATCAACGATGTCCTCGACGAATTCATCGGTGATCTGCTGGGTCGCGAGGCGAATCTCGGTCATCCCGTTGTCGGGCGCCCGGAAGAAGTAGATGTCAAAGTCTTCGATGCGCTCGATGGCGCCCAGTTCCTGGTACTGCGTCACCAGGAAACCGCTGGGCGTCACGTCGTATTGACGCACTTGGTACGCGGCGTTGGGCAAGCCCAGGAAGTTCCGGCCGTCACCGGCGCCGGTCGAGCCCAGCACGATCTCGGGAGCCGCGTCGAACTCCGAGCGGATCAGGTCGAGGCCGCCCGGCTCGGCATACTGGCTGATGACGTCGTCGAACGTACCGTCGCCGTCCACGTCGGGCGGCAGCGCATCGACGATCATGGACACGTTGTAGCGGCCGTTGCCACCCACCGAGCTGATCTCGAGGTAGTACTTCTCGCCGGCCCAGAACTGCGATTCCTGGCCGTCGCCGATGTCGATGACCAAATCGTCGGCGCTGAACTCCGAGCCCTGGATGGACGGATCGAACGCGCCCGAGGGATCGGGGAACGGCGGTGCGATGGTGTCGTTGGTATACACCACGCGGAAGGCCGAGTCGTAAATGCGAACGAAAGTCTGCGCACCGGGCAGGAAGTCGGGGCTGACAACCAGCGAGACACGCGTCGCAGGCCGGTCGTCGCGGTCCCACACGCCGGGCAGTTCATCGTTGAAGTTCTGCAGCGCGAAGACCGTGTCGGTCGAGCCCAGCCCCATGGGCGTCCACGTCCACACCAGCAGCGCCGTATCGAACGTGAGTTGGGCCATGCGCGAGACGGTCTGGCCATCGGCAAGCGTGAACTCGCCGCCGGCATACAGCACGGGGTTCTCGGCAAACGGCGCCGAACCCACGCCGAATTCCTGGTCCACGAACACGACAAGGCTGTGCACTGGAGCGTTGAAGTCGATCGGACCGCCGAAGGGCAGGTCCGAGCCCAGGGACGTCCACCCGCCACCGGGAACGAACGAGCCGATGAATCCCAGGGGCTGGCCGAAGTCGGTCGCCGTGAAGTCGCCGCCGACGATCAACTCGTCGAACAGGTCCTCGCCCGAGCCGTCGCGGTCCCAGGCTTCCAGGGCGCGAACGGTGTCGTTGACGCCGCCGCCCATGATGTCGAAATCGAACTCGCCGGGTCCCATCGCGGCGCCGGGGTCGACGCTCACGAGCACCACGTTGTTCGCGCCGTTGCCTTCGACATCATCAAAGGTACCGCCAATTGCCATGGCCTGGATCGGATCGCCCTCGTCCTGCGGGATGAGGATCGTCTTCATGTCCAGTACGATGCCATCGCCGGCGCCAAGGCCGATGTTGATGGTCGGTCCGACGGCCAGGCCATCGTCTTCGAGCACCACCGATCGCACCACGCCGCTGTCGCCCGCGTAGTACAGGCCCAACTCGTTGGGATCGCCCATCTCCGGATCGGCCGGATCCCATACCTCGATGGCGTAAACGTTGCCGCCGGCCGGCGGAGCCGGGGCCGGCAGCGGCGCAAAGGCGCCATCGGCGATGAAGTCGCCCGGCTGGACGGTGTACGAGCGGATGCCGCCGGTGAACTCGCCGCCCACGATGAGCTGGCTCTCGATGTCGTCCTCGGGGTCCAGGTCGAAGACGCCGAAGTCGAAGACCGCGCCGTCGAGCCCGCCCGCGAGCGGCGTGAGCACGTATTCCTCGACGCCGGGCGTCGGGTCGTAGGCATACGCCGCGATGAACGGAGCGGCCTGGAAGTCGGCAAACTGGAACTCACCACCCAGGATGAGCGCCGTGCCGCCGATGTCGGCCGAGGGATCGTACTCCCAGGTCGTCATCGTGTAGATCGTCATGTCGACGCCAGCGCGGACGGGCCACCAGTCCTGCGCATCCCAGATGCCCAGGAAGTCGCGCGTGATCGGGCCACCGGTGTCGTTGTCGGTGCCCTTGATGATGAACGAGCCCTCGCCGCCGGCAAAGAGCGCGTCGCCCGCATCGTCATCGTCGCCGGCGTAGTCGCCCAGCATGTCTACGGGAAGCGTGAACTGGAACAGGTCGGTGTCGCCGAAGCTGTGGATGCGTCCGGTGCCCAGGGCCTGCTGCACGTAGGAGCGATCGGCCACCGGGTTCACGACGTCGTCGAAGAGCCCGTTGGGGTCGACGAACGTGCGGGTGTAGAGGAAGGGATCGCTGAATCGCAGCGGCGTGGCGGCATCGAACTGGCGCCGGACCAGATCAAACTGATCGGGGTTGGTGTAGCCCTCGCCGGGAGAGAACTCGATGGGGTTGCCATCGGGATCATCGCCTTCCAGGCGATCGACGTGATCATCCACGTCCTGCGTCGGCAGGAAGGTGTGGTTGCTCTCGATCAGCAGGTCGTACTGGCCGCCGGGCGGGTTGTCGAAGGTTTCAACAACAACGAAGTACTCGGTGTTGCCATCGAGCTGGATCTGCAGGTCGGCAATGCCGGCCAGGTCGCTGAAGCCATCGAGCGTGGCGTTGCTGTCGTACAGGCGAACTGCGGGCTCGGGCAGCGGCACCAGGCCCGTGCCCACCGCGCCGACGAAGGTCAGTCCCGAGCCCTGCGTGGTGAATCGGTAGATGCGCGTGTCGAACGCGCTGGAGATGGCGTCGGTCACCTGGCCACGGCGGATGACCGGGTCGATATCGACCGTCGTCGCCGCCATTTCGGCGTTGAGCTGATAGGCGCCCGTCGACCTCGGATCGGTCGAATCGAAGCGGTCGCTGCGCACGCGGACGTAGAACACGGCGTCGGCGGCCGACTCGACCACCTCGAAGCCGGTGAGCAAACGGCCCGTATCACTGTCGCCGGCCACGAAGCGACCCTGCTCGTCGTAAATGTCGATCCGGGTGTCGAGCTGCGAGGGCGGCATCGCGGGAAGGGCGGCGTAGAACGTCGCCAGCGAGTTGAACGCGCTGTCGCTGCCAGCCTCGATCCGGTAGACCACGTCCTCGCCGACCATCGTCAGGCTGCCCGCGGCCGAGCCGGCGCCGAATCGGGCCGGGGGCGTGGGCATGGGATCAGTCTCGATCACCAGGTCGGTGTTCGTGATGGCGTCGACCCGCACGGTGTACTCGCCGGTGGTCATCTGGCCGGCGTTGTCGACGTCGCTGAGCACGCGAACGAAGTAGGTCTCGCCAGCCTCGGCCAGGAACCCGGCCCAGCCATCGGTGAACAGCCCGTCGGACAACTCGCCCTGCGAGGATCCCTGCGCGACCAACATGCCGTCGATGTCGTAGATCTCGACGCGCGAGTCCAGGTCGGAGCCGCCCGCCACGTTGAGCGTGTCGGCCCAAACGGTCACGAAGTCGGTCTGCGGGGCCGTGAAGCGGAACAGATCGTCGGCCAGCGCGGGCGTGACGTCCTCGATCTCGCCATCGACCGTGCCTTCGCCGGTCATGCCGTCGAGCACGATCTCGGTGCCCGAGGTGGGCGTCAGCGGCAATTCGAAGCTCGGGTGGTCGCCACCCAGCAGGATGCGGGCTTCCAACTGCTCGACGATCTGGCCCGTGCCGGAACGCTCGGTGCTCCCTTGCTGGCTCAGGGCCTTGCCGGCCGAGCGATACAGCGAACTGAGACGGCCAAGGCCGAAGGTGGACTTGGCGTGGCGGGACGAACCGGTACGTTGGCCACTCATGATGATGCTCCAGTTATGGATCGGCGTCTGGCCGGCTGGGGTGCTCGTGGGACCCTTGGCGGGGTTGGTGCGGTTGCCATCCTGCCCGGGGCTGGTCGGTCAGGGGGCCTGCTTGTTCACCGGTGACGTGGTTCACCGGCACGCTCACGTGGGGCGGGATGCAGGGCCTGCGCTCGACCGTGTACGCTCTCGGTCGGCGAAGGATACCGCCTGTCGACGGCTCCCGCCTTGCACGCGGATCTGCTCGGGGTCAGGATACCAGCGGGCACCCCCACTTGTCCAGCCCATTTTTCCAACCCGAGCGTCTCGTCACCTACGTATTCGCCCCCGAGCGAGCCAGGGTTGCACTCCACCTTGTCGAGATCCGGCTATCAGGCCAAGGCCCGGGAACCGCGCAGGTCCTGCCTCTGTACGGTTTCAGCACCGCTAGGCCGCCGTAGGTCCCACGGCCCTTTGGACCGCCGTGACGACCTGGATTTCGCCCGGGTCGTACAGCGGCAGCGGGCAATTCGAGCTCGAAAGCAGCAGGGGAACCTCGCTGGAGCCCATCACGATGGCTTCAGCACCGCGGTCGGCCAGGCGACCGATGATCTCGCCCAGCCGTCGCCGGGAGGCCTCACGCGTCTCACCCAGCACGAGTTCCTGAAAGATGATCGAGTCGACCTCGTCGACCTCTTCCGGGCTGGGCGTCATGACCTTGACGCCCCGCAAACCCAGGTGCGTCTGGTAGGCCGATCCGTTGGTGACCATCCGCGTGCCGAGGATTCCGACGCTCTGACGGCCATCCTGGCCAACCTGATCAGCCAACAGCGATGCCATTGTCAGCCAGGGAATCGGGCAGCCTGTCTCGGCCATCTGCACGGCGTGCTGCACCACGTGGTCGGGCGTCAGGCAGAACTGGGCCCCCGCCGCCGCCAGACACTCGGCAGACCGCCTCAATAAGACGCCCACAGATTCCCAGTCCTGTTCGCCGATGGCGCGAAGATACTGGTCGAAGGGCTCGCCGTGCATGGTGACGCACGGACGGTCCTCGGGCATGGTCATCCGCGTGGCGTGGCGGTGGAACTGGCGGTACGTAAGGACGGCGCCCTCGGGGCTCACGGCCACGATCCCGACGTGATGTGATGGCAAGGTCGGCCTCCATTCCATGCCGGTCCCCGCGATACCGGCCCCTCCGCCGGGGTCATCCTCGCCGATTCGAGCCGACGGGTCAACCCCAAATCGAGCCCGGCCTATCCTGTCTGCTCCATGCCAAGCAGCCCGTTTGACATTCTCGGCTTGCCCGCACGCTTCGATCTAGACCGATCAAAAATCGAACAGGCGTACCTCGCACGCATTGCCAAGGCCCATCCGGATCTTGCCGCGGGCGACGGCGACGCAGATCCTTCGACCCTGAACGAAGCTCGAACGACCCTGCTGGACCCCGAAAGACGTGCTCGCGCCCTTCTGGCAATTCGAGCACCCGATGCGAAGGCGCCACCTCTTTCGCCGGACTTCCTGGCCGAGATCCTGGAGGTCCGCCAGGAAGCCGAAGAAGCCGTGGCCTCCGGCGACGAGGACGCCGTGGCGCGCTGGCGCCAATGGGCGACGGACCGGAGGGCCGATCTCGCGGCCGAATTGGGCACGCTGCTCGGCTCGGGTAGCGAACCGCTCGACCCGATGCGTGCGTCAACGGCCGCCGGGGTGCTCCAGCAATGGCGATACTTCGAGCGAATGCTTGAGCAGGTGGGCGTGCCCGCGCACGCACCGGACGCCTGATTCGCGCAGGCCGACCCATGACGCCCAGCACCGATACCTCGACCGAGTCGATGACCCAAGGCCTGCAAGCCGCCGCCGAAGGCGGGAGCAGCCTTGCCATCGGGCTCATCGCCCTGATGGCCGTATTGCTGGTCGGCTCGGCCGCCGCCTCGGGCAGCGAAACCGCCCTGTTCGGCCTGACCCACGGCGAGCGCGTGGCGTTGCGCCGTCACACGCCCAAGGCGGCCAAGACGATCGACGACCTGCTGGCCAAGCCACGACGCCTCCTCATTTGCGTTCTGCTGCTCAACATGGTGGTGAACGTGCTGTACTTCGCAGCCGCGGCGCTGCTGCTCCAGACCACGCGATCGCCGCTGCTCGGCGTGCTCGCGGCGGTGTTGCCCCTGGTCTCGATCATCCTCTTCGGTGAGATCCTCGCGAAGCTCGCGGCCGACACGTTCCGCACGCGCTGGGCGCGCCTGGCAGCGCCCATGCTCATGTCGGTCAGCGTTGCACTTGGCGGCCTGTTGATGGCCATCGACGCCCTCGTCGTGGCGCCGCTCTCACGATTGATCCACTTGGCGCCTATCTACACGCCCCACGATGCGTCGGCGATCCGCACGCTCATCCGGGCAGGCGCACACGGCGGCACGATCGACGACCACGAGCAGGAATTGCTCGAGGGCGTCGTCGGGTTGAGCAACGTCCGGGCCCGCGTGGCAATGACGCCGCGACTCGACCTGCCCGCGGTGTCGCCGCACATGCCCATCGGCGACCTCGTGCAGTTCGTGCATCGCACCGGCGCCCATCGCCTGCCGGTATTCGATGATCGCGGCGCCACGATCACGCGCATCCTCGACGTCAAGGCGACCCTCGCACGCGGCCGACCCATGCTCGAGAAGCCCATCTATGTGCCCGAGAACGCCAGGCTCGACCGCGTGCTCAACCAGCTTCGAGAACGCAAGGCACGCACCGCAGTGTGCGTCGACGAGCATGGCGAGAGCACCGGACTGCTCGACTTTGCCGACCTGTTGCGCGGGTTGGTCGGCATGCCCATCGAACACGGCGAGACCGGGGCCGACGGCATCATCATGGTTGGCCTGGGCTGCTGGAGCGTGCCCGGACGCATGCCCGTCAGCGAACTGGCTCGCCTGTTCACCGAGCATCGCGCCCAGGACTTCGACCTGCCGCCCGAGGCCGTGACGATCGCCGGAGCCGTCATGGCTTCGCTCGGACGCCTGGCCGAGCCGGGTGATCAGGTCGACTTCGGACCCGTGCACGTCGAGGTCGAAGTGGTCTCCGGGCGCACCATCGATCGCGTGCTGCTCCGACTCTCGTCGCAGGTGCTCGAGCCACCGTCGCAACCGGAGGCCTCAAAGTGAGCAGCGGCGAAGCCGTCATCTGGTCGCTGGTCGCCCTGCTGGGATTGCTCGGTTCGGCACTGGCCAGCGGGCTCGAGATGGGCCTCTATTCGCTGGGTCGGCTGGGACTGGAGACCCGCGCGCTGGGCGGCGATCCCGCGGCACTCACGCTGCGCACCGAGATCCGTCGCACCGATCGCCTGCTGTCCACGCTGCTGGTGCACAACAACGTCTGCAACTACATCGGCGTGCTGGGCGTCTCGGCCCTGCTCGGTGCGGCGGGCATGGGCCCCATCCTGACGCTCGTCGTGCAATCGGTCGTTGTGACGCCCATCATCCTGATCTTCGGCGAGTCACTGCCCAAGGAACTGTTCCGCACCGGCGCCGACCGGCTGACGTACCTGTTCGCGCCGATCCTGCGCGGCCTACGCGTGTTCTACGTCATGCTGGGGGTCGTGCCGCTGGTCATGCTGGCGGGCCGCGCGATGACCTCGCTCATCGGCGGCGCCGGCCTGGGTGGCTCGTCGGACGCGCGGCAACGCATGGCCAACATCCTCAAGGAAGCGGGCGGCCCCACCGGGATGAGCGACGAGCACTCCACCCTGCTCGACCGCGCTCTGGCACTCGGCCGCGGCCGCGTGGGCGACGAGATGCTGTCCTGGTCGATGGCACAGAAGGTCCACGCCGACTGGTCGCACCAGCGCATCCGTCGTGCACTGGGCCCCACGCCGGCGACGACCGTGCCCGTCACCGATGGCCACGGCCGCGTCCTTGGCGTCGCGTCGGCCATTTCGCTGCTGGCGGGCGAACCCACCGAGCCCGATCGGCTGCGTCCGGCGGTGCTCGTGTCGCCCGACACGCCCTCGGTGGTCGCCATCCGGCGCATCCTGGCGGCCGAGGCCGACCTGGCGATCGTGGTGCAGAACGGCAAGCCGGTCGGCGTCGTCAGCTTGAACGATCTGGCCGAGACGCTGCTCATCCAATAACCCGAAACTGCTTCTCGAGTGCCGCCCCGCACGCGAATAGAGCCGCCGATTCGTCGGTTGGGCCGCTGCGCACACCGCAACGGAAAGGACCCGCCATGGACGACGCGACGACGCAGCCCCCAGTCACCGAGGAACCACAGACCCGATCGGGGCGGCCCATCGCGGGCATCTTCTTCACGCTCACGATCGTCGTCGCTGCGGGCCTGCTGCTGGCCCGCATGATCGTCGGTGGTGGCCCGCCCGCGCCGGCGCCCGAGTTCATGCCGGTAACGACCGATCTGTCGTCCATGACCTTCGGCGCCGACCTTCCCGTCGTCGCGGTCGTCACCGCCGACTGGTGCGGGCCCTGCCAGGAACTCAAGCGATCGACGCTTGCCGATGATCGCGTGCGTGAACTGCTCTCGCAGCGCGCTCAGCCGGTGATGATCGACGGCACCGACACCCAGGTCGCCATGCCCACGCTCGAGCAACTCGGCGTGCGTGCCTTCCCCAGCACCATCGTGCTGCGAGACGGCAAGCCCGTGGCGATGCTCGAGGGCTACGCCAGCCCCGACAAGTTCCTCGCCTGGCTCGAGCAGGAACTCTGAATCAGTCTGATTCGAGTCAGGGATCGCAACAGCACCCTCAGCGATCGAGGCTGGCTTCGACCGCCCGCAGGCGCTGGCCCCACGGCTCGCCGCCAAGCTCTTCGTCGATGCCGCGCAGCTTCAGCAGGTAGCCGCGAAGACGGGCCTCGATCTGCTCGGCGCTGCGCTGGCTCCCGGCGCCGGCGCGCACCCGCCGCTCGTCGTTGAGCAGTTCGAGCAGCCGCGTCCACACCAGCCAGTAGCGTCCCTTCGGGTCATCCGGCTGCAGCGACCCGGATGCCTCCAGGTACGCCGCGAATGCCTGCTCGGGCAGATCGAGCACGTCGCTGGCGCGGGCCCGCAGGATCAGCGCATCCAGCCCCGGCACGTCCTTGACCGCGGAGATCACGCCCACGGCGTCTTCCCGGCGTCCGCGATCGATGAGCGCCGAGGCCAATCGCAAGCCCAGCGCTGCCGGATCGATCTCGGTCGCCTCCGGGTGGGCCCGAGCAAACTTCAGGGCGGCCTCCAGCGTCTCCAGCGATGCCGCATCGTCGCCCGCGCGCCCGACGAGCAGCGTGTGGGCCGCACCAGCGAGCGCCACCGCGTCGGCCCGCGTCCGCGCATCGTCGCTGGCCATCGCCGATTGGGCCAGGTCCAGCGCCCGGCGCCAGTCCCGGTCGGCGGCCATCAAGCTTGCGGCCAGGCCCAGCCGCCAGCGATCGGCCGACGCGTGCCCGGGGGCCTGCCGCAGCGCCGCATCCAGCAGCGCGCGCCGGTCCGCGGGCTCGAGCGCCTCGCCCGCCCGTCCGAGCGAAAGCGTGGCGGCCGTCGGCAACAGTCCATCGAGGTTCGCCTCGGGCTCGTCGAGAAGCGCTCGCACGAGCCCCAGCGCCGCCGTGCGCCGCGCCAGAGTGGCGTCATCCTCGCTCGCGTCCTGGGCGGTGGCCAGCCAGAGCCGGGCCAGCAATTCCATCGCCGGAACGCGCTCGGCCATCGCCGCGCCCGCCCCGTCATCCGCCCCATCGCCCGTCTGGTCCCGCTCGATCAGTCCGACCAGCAGCGGAATGGCCCGTTCGTCCAGATCCGGACGATCCTGCGCCACCAGCGCTCGCGCGGCGCGGAGAACAACGTCGGGCGCGACGGCAGCCCAGCCGTCGTAGACCTGCGCGATGGCCGCCAGGCGATCATCGGCCAACCCGGCGCGCTGGGCGCGCGTCCCGCCGAGTTCGGCGCGTTCTTCCAGGCCCATCAACGCACGAGCGCCCGATTCCAGGCGGCCGCCTTCCACGAGCACCCGCGCCCGCGCTTCGGTGGCCAGCACCAGCAGCGCCGGATCGACCATGCCCTGGCGATCAACGAACGGCAGGGTCTCGGCGGCGTCGGCGATCGCGCGGGCCTGCGCATCAACGCCGCGTTCCAGGCGGGCGCGAAGCAGGGCCGCCTCGGCGTGCGTGGGCGAGCCGGGCGGCGCCCGCTCGCCGGCGCGCAACGCGTCGAGCCGTTCGAGCGCCCGCTGCTTGCGACCGGGCAGGTGCACCTCTGCGATCGCCAGCGACGCATCGCGGATCGCCGCCGCCTCGCCCGAGCCCACGCGCAGGCCCTCCAGCAGGTTGGCCGCCTCGGCCGCGTCGGCATCGCGCCCCCCGCCGGCCACGCGCAGGGCCATGGCGCGGCCCATCAAGAGCGGGCGGCGGACGGCCTGTTCGGTCTCGGCCAGCCGGCGGTTGAGCGTGCGATCGCCGGGCGCCAGCTCGCCCCCCGCGTCAAGGATCGCCCGCTGCCGCTCGAACCGCGCCTCGATGCGCTCGCCCGCGCGCCGGGCCATGCCGTAGGCCGACTCGGCCGCGCGCAGCGCCTCGTCGCGGCGCCACTGGCCCATCAGCCCCACCACCAGCCGCGCATCGGCCAGCGAGAGCGTCAGCCGGGCCAGCTCGTCGGCGGCCTGGTCGAGCATCCAGATCGGCGCGTGGGCGTCCTCGGGCAGGGCGCGCATCAGCGCGGCCCGCTCGGCGATCGCCAGGTCGAGCGCGGCGATGCGCTCCTGCGCCGTGGCGCCCGGGCGGGCCGCGCTGGCCACCGCCGCGTCGACGCGCGCCACCATCAAAGCGCGCTCACCAGCAGGATCCTGCGCCTGGACCGGACTCTGGGCCGCCGCACCAACCAGCCACAACGCTGCGACGCACCACGCCCTCATCGCCGGCGCAGCTCCGACTCGGGCAGCAGGCGGTACGAGCCCGGCCCGCCCCCGTGCTCGCGCGCGATGGCGCGCATCACGCCGGTTGGGTCTTCTTCCAGGAACTGCACGCACTTGACCTGCACCAGCCTCGCGGGCGGGCCGAAGATGCTCCTGCGCACCGGGTTGGCGCGCTCCAGTTCGCTCAGGATCGCTTCGCGGCCCGGGCCCCAGTCGCCCGCGCCCGTCGAGCCGCCCACGCCGCTGCCATCGGTCCGGCGGATGCTCCGCGAGAGCAGGAACACCACCTCCGGCTCGCGATCGATCGCCGCCAGCAGGCCGTCCAGCGGATTGCTCGCCCCGCGGGCCTGCACGCCGTCGAGCCAGGCGAACAGCTCGGCCTTGCTGCCCGGCGTCGCGCGGCGCAGGCCTTGGGGCGGAAAGGCGCGCACGCCCGCGTCCTCATCGCTCGCGCGGCGCCCGAAGAGCACCACGGCGAACCGCTGGTCGTCGCCCAGGGCCGAGACCGACCGGCGCAGCTCCTCGAGCACGAAGGGCAGGCTGGTGACCATCGCCCCGCTGCCGTCCACCGCATAGACCACGCTCGAGGCACGGCTGGCCGAGACGCCCGCGAAGCTTGCCCCGTCGAGCGCCGGCGCCCGGGCGCCCTCGCGCAGGCCCGCCAGCGGCTCGCCCCCGCCCGTGCCGCGCTCCAGCAGCGGGGCCGACGCCTCGCCCGGGCCGGGCCCGCCGCGATCGAGCGTCGCCGCGCCGGCCTCGGGCG